>CAMNAH010000022.1 GCA_946530775.1 uncultured Coriobacteriales bacterium | reverse complement strand
GTCGAGCTCGCGGTGCATGCAGACCTCGCAGACGAGGCCCAGACCATAGCCGTGCCCGCAATCGGCACAACGCTTGCAACCAAGGATGGAGAGAAGGCCCTAGCGGAACCCTCGGGATCCATCGCATTGGTCGATACCGTCTCCTACCGCGGCCTTGCTGTCGGCCATGAGTACCGCATGGTGGGAACACTCGTGGATAAGGCCGCGGGTGAGGCGGTCTCCGGTCCCGTCGAGGTTCCCTTCACGCCCGAACAGGCAAGCGGCAGCGTCGAAGTCGCCTTCGAGTTAGACGCGAGCGCCTACGATGGCTGCGAGCTCGTGGCCTTCGAGGAGCTCTATGCCGGCGAGAGCCTTCTCGCCACGCATGCCGATATGTCCGACGAGGGCCAGACGGTGCGGATCATGCGCATGCGCACCAAGCTCGCAGATGCAGACGGGCATGCCCCGCAGGTTGTCTCCGCCTCCCCCACCGTCCTTATCGATACCGTGTCGTACCAGGGCCTCGTTCCCGGATGCGCATACGTGCTCAAGGGAACGCTCGTGGACAAGGAGAGCGGCGAACCGCTCGGCATCGAAGCCGAATCCTCCTTCGTTGCCGAGCAGGCAACAGGCACCGCGACGGTGGTCTTCTCGTGCCCGCAGGAGCTTGTCGCCGGCAAGAGCATCGTGTGCTTCGAGACGCTCATGCAGGATGGACGCGAGGTGCTCGTGCACGCAGATCTTGAGGACGATGACCAGACCGTTCTGGTGCCCCGCGTCAGCACGACGTTTGCCGCCGCGGGAAGCGGCCGCAAAACCGTGGAGAAGGGCGCGGTCACGCTCGTCGACACCATCGCCTACGAGCAGCTGGTGCCGGGCACGACCTATACGGTCGAGGGAGCGCTGTACGACAAGGCCACCGGCGAGGCGTTCGTCGGTGCAGACGGCAAGGCCGTCACGGCCACGGCAACCTTCACGCCCGAGGAGCCGTCGGGCACCTGCGAGGTGACCTTCGATGTTGACGCCTCCATGCTGGCGACGGAAACGCGACTCGTGGCCTTCGAGGAGGTGCGCACCGAGGAGGGCGCCCTTGTTGCCGAGCACAAGGACCTCGAGAGCGAGGCGCAAACCGTGACCGTCACCGTTCCGCACACGCCCGGGCAGCGCGAATCGAAGGAGCCCAAACCCCAGGCTCTGCCGGGAACGGGAGATGTGAACGACCCCATGCCCATCCGCTTGGCCGCAGCGGCGGGATCTGCGCTGGCGGTTATCTCCACCGTGGTGAGCATACGCACAAGCCCCCACGGTAAGCGCGCAGAGATGCGCCGACCCCATAAGCGGCAGAAGACGCGCCTGCATCCGTAACAGGAAAGGAGCCGCCCCGCGGGGCGGCTCCTCCACAATGCGTTATGTGCGAGGCAGAACTACGAGCGGCGGATGAACTCCATCACCATGCTCGAGACCAGCTCGATCTGGTTGGGATCCACATGCTCGGGCACGTCCTCAGGGGTGCGAGAAAGCGCGGGCAGGCCGAACTCGTTCACGCCCATGATGGTGGCGGCACGCATGGACGAGCGCATGGCCGGCGTGGCGTCGGTGGAGTTCCAGTCGAACGGCACGTCGATGAGGTCGACGCTCAGGTCCTTCGCGACACCCTTGAGCAGGCGGCTGATGCGGCGGTCGGCACGGCGGGTGTTGCCCATGCCCTCGGAGGAAAGCACGGCGAGCTCGCCCGCGCCCACGCTGTCGAGGTTGATGACGAAGGCGCCGCGCAGCTGCGGACGGTGCTTGGCGATGAATGCCTTGGTGCCGGCGTGGTCGAGGCCGTTGGCACCCAGGGCGACGAACCAGATGTCGTGGCAGAGCAGCTCATCCAGGCCAAGCGACACGGAGGCCTCGGCCATCTCGCCCTCGGCGGGCTCGCCGTCCTCGCCGCGGAGCTCCTCGCTCACGGCTGCACCGCCCTTCCAGTGCGGGTCGGTCCTGCGACGGCGCGAGAACTCCTCGTCCTGCTCCTCGAGCTCCTCCCATGAGCCGATCTCACGGCCGCCGGTCTTGGCATCGTAGTCATCCTCGACACCCAGGTAGTCGGAGAGGGACTCCTCCTGCTGCTTCTTGCGGCCGAAGAGGCTGAAGCCCTTGCGCTTGGGCTTCTCCTGCGCAACGGGCGCCTGGGGCTCCGGCTCCTTCTCCACCACGTCGTCGAAGACGGGCACGGGCACATCGAGGCCGTCGGGCTCATCGAAGGTGCCGAGGCGGTCCTGGATATGGCGGGAGTTCTGCTCGTCGGCAAGCGACAGGCGGTCAGCGAGCGTGGAGCGAACCGTGCGCGGCGCGGGAGCGCTGGGCGCGGCAAAGGGATCGCTGCTGGTATCGCTATCGAGGTCGGGCAGGTCGAACAGTGCGGCGCGGCGAGCGACGTCGGCCACGCGCGGGGTGTAGGTCTCCTGCGGCTCCGGCTGCGGGGTGTAGACGGTGGTTGCGTTGGGGTCTTCGTCCTCGACGGGCTCTTCGGGCTCGACGATCTTGAAGACGGGCTCGGAAACCGAGGTGGCCTCGGCATCGTCCTGGAATGCGGCCACGGGAAGGTCGGTGGTGGCGCCGGCGTCGTCAACCGCGGCTGCGAAGAGCGGGTTCGCCTGCTCCTCGGGCTCCTCCACGTACTCGATCTCGCAGTCCTCGGGAAGGATTGCCAGGCTGCGCAGGACCTCCTCGCCATGACGCACGCCCGCGGCAGCGCGCTTGCGCTCCTCGCGGCGCTGCGCGATGCGGCTTACCAGGCTCTCGCCGGAGCCGGTCGAGAAGATGCCGTCCATAACGCCCAGCAGGGCTGCAATGGAGGACTTGTTGTCGTTGGCGCCGAGCGAGCAGCTGGAGAAACGCTCGACCATGGTGCCGATGCCCACGAGGAGCGGCACCACCGCGGCGAGGAAACCGATCACCCAGAAGACGCGGCGGATCGGCTCGGGCAGGAAGGCAAGGATCTGGAAGAAGGCGCTCACACCTGCCGCGACCACGCACCACGGCGTGTAGCGGCGAAGCACCGGCAGGAACTTGGCGATGCCGGAGCTATAGAGGAAGCTCTCGCGCGGCGTGTCGTAGTGCGCCATGATGACCACAGGACGGTTGCCCTTGGCCACCAGGGGACCCGAGGCCTCGTGCATGGCAACCACGTTCTGGCTGCGCGCTGCGGGCCCGAAGCTCTCGAGGATGTTGTTGCCCAGATGGTCGAGCACGAGCACGGCCACGCACGCGAGCGTGATGAGGCCGCCGATAAGGGCGAGCGGCAGGCCGCCGATGCCGGCGAGGAACGTGCCGATGAACATGACGATGAGAAGGATCGCGAACGGCAGACGGCCGAACGACGCGGCGTCGAACTCCTCGACGTTGGTCTCGAGGCCGTGCTCCTTCATGAGGTCGGAGATGGTCTGGGCTGCATTGAGCTCCTCCTGGCTGTTGGCCGGGGAGATCTCGATCTGGTCGGTCAGAAAATCAAAGTAATCATGCGCGGTCGCCATGACAGATACCCTTCGTCGCTGTGTCGAGCAGACATAATCTTTAGGATTATACCGCTTTCGACCTTGACTTTGTTTGCGCACTATAATTGCGGTATCGTTGGTTCGGCACACGTGGGGAGGAGAAGGCATGGCCGAGAGCGCAACAGGCGAGCGCCCGGAGTTTCGCAGGGCTCATCTCGCCACGCTCTTCCTGCAGGCCCACGCCCCCTTGAGCACAGACGAGCTCATCGCCCAGGTCTACAACAACCCCACCAATCTCGAGCTCGGCAAGAAGGAGCTCTCCCCCGAGAGCGCCTACAAGGCGCTGAAGCGCGACATCGAGGCGCTCAAGGCCACGGGTCTTGTCATCGAATCCGTGGGAAAGGCCGATGACGGGCAGAAGCTCTGGAGCGCCAACCGCGAGCTCTCATATATGCAAGGTGTTGCGCTTTCTGAGGAGGACGCGGTCTTTCTCGATATCGCATGCCTTCCCCTGCTCGATGATCCGGGCTTTGCCGAGCGCGACGAGCTGCGTTTGGCACTCGCGAAGATCGACCGGCTCTTCGATGCGGCGGCAACGGATGCGCTCACGGCCAACAGCCTGCGCGACTCCGCCGTCCTGGTGACCGTGCGCGAGGCCCTCAACACGCGCACGGCGCTCGATATCGCCTACGTACCCCGCGACGGCGTGCGCACCAAGCGCCGCGTGGCACCGCTCGCCTTCTTCGACGTGCGCTCGGTGCTCTATGTGGTCTGCGCCAAGGTCGACGATTCCGACGAGCTTGTCTCGGGCGCCTACCGCACCTATCGCGTCGACCGCATCGCAGACGCCAAGCGCCTCGAGCGCATCGGTTTCGACGTGCCCGACGATTTCAACGTGAACGACTACCGCAAGCTGCCCTTCCAGATCGGAAGCGATGCGGTGCCGTGCACGTTCTCCGTGCCCGACGATGTTGCCGCCTCGATACGCACCGTCGCAGGCAATAAGGGCACGTTCTCGCAGGCAGACGGCCGCCTTGTATGGCAGATCGATGCTGCAGACATAGATGACGCCGCCGCATGGGCCATCGCCTACGGCATCATCCCGCTCGAGCCCGCGGAGCTGGTCTCCGCCTGGCGCGCTCGTCTTGAGGAGGCATGCCGTGGCTAAGGTCGGACGTCCCCTCAGCACCGAGCAGATGCGCCTGCTCATCGCGCTTATCGGCGCGCTCGCAAACCGCGGCGACGCGGTGGTGCTCTCATCGATCATCGCACGTCTGGGCGTCTCGGAGGACGAGGCTCGCTCCATCATCGACACGCTCGTCGACCTCGCCGGCATAAGCCCCGGCTTCTCGGTTGCCGAGATCGACGCTGCCGAGGGCGTCTCGATTCCCTCCACCATGGAAAGCCATGGCAAGGCGCTCAGGCTCACGCTGGGCGAGACCGTCGCCATCGATGCCGCGCTCGAACGCCTGGGTGTGGCGCAGGATGACCCGCTGCGCACAACCGTCCTCGAGGCAATCGCCTCCCCCGCCGTCGCGGAGCGCGACCAGGGCCGCATGGCACGCCAGTTTGCCGATCCCGCCGTGGCGAGCCGCATCATGACCTGCTCGCAGGCGCTTTATTACGGCACCGGCCTGCGCTTTCTCTATAAGGGCAGCTCCGATGACGAGCCGCGCGAACGCCGCGCCATGCCGCTTTCGATCTCGGAGAACGAGGGCTTCTGGTACCTCGAGGCCGTGGATGCTAAGACGGGCGGGCATAAGAGCTTCCGCTTCGACCGCATGGACGAGATAACCGAAGACCTCGAGGTCGAGGCGCCCGCGCCCATCGAAGCGCCCGAGCACATGGTCGAGCTCTCGTTCTCGAACACCGCCATGCTCGAGCTGCTCGAATGGCCGCGCCTGGAGCTCTTGGGCGATCCCGCCACGCCGCCCGTGCGGGCGCGCATCCCCTATTACGGCGGTCTTTGGCTCGTGCGCCGTCTTGCCGCCTGCGGCTCCAGTGTGGAGATCTTCGACGAGGAGCTCCGCGAGGCTGTGCGCGCCTATGCCGCCTCGCAACTTGGCTGAATCGGCAGCGCGCTTCTCTAGCGGCGGTGCGAGCGGCGCCAGGTCTCGATGTAGCGCTTGATCATGGCCGTCTCGAGCGTGCTGATGTTGCGCGACGGCAGCGAATTCAAGAACACCCGACCATAGCGCTTGGTGATGAGCCTCGCATCGGCCATCACCAGGATGCCCGCGTCGGTCTTGGTGCGGATGAGGCGGCCGGCGGCCTGCTTGACCTCGAGCACCGCCTCGGGCAGCGAGTAGTGCGCCCAAGCGCGCTGGTCGCGCAGGCCGCGCACGCACGAAAGCGGGTCGGTGGGGCTCGAGAAGGGCAGGCGCGGGATCACCACGCAGCGCAGCGTGTCGCCGCTCGCATCGAAGCCCTCCCAGAATGCCTTGAGCGCAAAGAGCGACAGCTCCTTCTCGGCCATGAAGCGCTCGCGCAGACGGCGCGGCGACGTGCCCTTCTCCTGCTGCGCGAGCTCGAGGCCGGCTGCCGCCAGGCGCGGCGCAAGCAGGTTGTAGACGCGGTTCATCTCGCGGCGATTGGTGAAGAGCGTGAGCACCGAGCCACCCATGGCAACGTGCACGTCATAGAGCACATCGGCCAGGCGTTCCACATAGCCGGGGGCTCCGGGTTCGGGCAGGTCGCGGCACACAACCACCGACATGGCATCGTCGAAATCGAAGCTCGAGTCGAGCTGGCGTGCGCTGTGCGAGCCGGGCTCGAGACGATCGAGGCCCACCGCATGCTCGAAGTGCTCGAAGCTGTCGCCGATGGCCATCGTGGCCGAGGTGAAGACCACGCTGTGCATCTCCGAAAGCCATTTGGATGCCAGGTCGTCGCCCACATCGACCTTCTCGGCCAAGAGCGACTCCTGACCTATGCGGCGCTTGGAGCGCGAGAGCTGCGCGGAATAGACGTAGCTCTCGTCCTCGCCCAGGCAGATCAGGCGCAGGTTGGCGTGCATCTCGGAGAGGAACGCCGCGGCATCGGCGAGGTTCGAAGCCTCCTGCTGGTCGTGCTCGGCGAGCATCTGCACCGCCTCGGAAAGCGTGCGTGCGGCCTCGTCGAGCCGCTCGATGCCCGTCTCCCCCGCCTCGAGGATGGCGGCCCACTCGGGCGTCTGGCGCACACCGTCATCGATCCAGAGCGTGACGGTATCGTAGTCGCCCTGGTCGCGTGCCACGTTGACCAGGTCGTGCAGGACGATGAAGAAGTCGCCCATCGCTACCGAGGCGCGCGACACCGCGGCAGCGGCATGCGCGAGCAAACGCAGCACGGGGTTTGCCGCCTCGAGCTTGTTGGCGTGCGACATGGCAGTATGGATGGCGCCCGTGGAGAGGCCTCCGAGCAGCTCGAAGGCGTTGCGCGAGTTGAGGCCCGAGACCTCGCACGCCCACTGGCGGCGTGCCTCGGCTTCGAATCCATGCGCCTCATCCACAACCCAGTGGCGGATAGGCGGCAGGATCCTGCCATCGGCCTCCACGTTGCGCAGCAGAAGCGAATGGTTGGTCACCACCACGTCGCCCGACGATGCGCGCCTGCGCGCGCCGTGCACGAAGCAGGCGTGCGGGTAGAACGGGCAGCGGATCTTCTGGCATTCGTGGGGCGTGCAGGTGAGCAGCTGGCGCGGCACATAGCGCCAGCGGATGCCCAGCGCATCGAGGTCGCCCTCGGGCGACTGACACGAGAAGGCCAGCGTGACCGCCAGCGCATTGAGCATGTCTGCCGCCACGGCGTTGTCGCTGCGCCCGTCGCTGGGCACGAGCGCCACGGGCAGGTCCTCCGAGCAGGCGCGCTCCACGCGCGCGAGGCACGGGTAGTGGTCGTAGCCCTTGAGGCTGAAGAAGGTCACGCCGCCGGGCAGCACCCGGTCGAGCGCGGGAAGCTCGTGCGAGACGAGCTGGTCGGTGAGGGCGTTCGTCTTGGTGGCGATGCCCACCGTCACGTTGTTCTGCTTGGCGAAGAGCACCTCGGGCAGGAGGTAGGCGATGGATTTGCCCACGCCGGTGCCCGCCTCGAGCGAGCGGTGCGTGGAGGTTGCGATGGCATCGCGCACCTCGCGCGCCATGGCAAGCTGCTCGGGCCTGCGCTCGTAGGAGGCATACATCCTACCCACGCTGCCACCGGGCAGGAACTCCTCCTCCACCTCGGCACCCGTGGGCAGCACCGGCGGCGCATCCATCTCGGCGGGATCGATGCGCGGGGTGAGGTCAAGCGTCTCTATGAGCTGCTGGCGCTGTGCGCGCAGCGAGAAATCCGCAGGGTTCGCAACGCCCGAGAGCGCCGAGAAGATCGGGCGGTACGCCCAGTCGACCTCGGGATGCAGCGATGCCAGCTTTGCGAGGAACGACTTCGGGAAATCTGAGAGCGCGGTGAGGAGGATGCGCCAGATGCCTGCGAGGGCATCCACGTCGTCGCCCGCGCGGTGCGTGACCGAGTCGCAGCCGAAGAGCGCGGCCAGGTCGGCAAGGCGGTGCGTGGTAAGGCGCGGCAGCGCGATGCGCGAGAGCGCGAGCGAGTCGATCCAGATGTCCGAGACCTCCGCGCCTCCGGGTACGCCCTCGATGAAGGTGCGGTCGAACGAGGCGTTATGCGCGATGACGGGAAGCCCGCCCACGAAATCGGCGAGGGCGGCGACAGCCTCCTCGGGCGTGGGCGCGTTCGCCACGTCGAGGTCGCCGATGCCGGTCAGCGATTTGATCTCGGGCGGGATGGGCCGACCCGGATTCACGAAGGTGTGGAAGCGCTCGCCCTCCCCCTCCGCCGAGATGCGCGCAGCGCAGATCTCGATAAGCTCGCAGTCCTTATAGGAAAGGCCCGTGGTCTCGGTATCGAGCACCACCACGTCGGTATCGAGCGCACCGAACGAGGCATGTGCCGCACGCTCCGCGAGCGTGGCATATGCCTCGCGCACGGCGGGCGGCGTGCCGGGAAGCAGCACGTCGTCCAGCACAACCGCGCCGGTCTTCTCGGGTCTCGATACTGCCATACGGCCTAGTCCTCGAGCGCCATCTCGATGAAGCGCGTGCAGAGCTCGGGGAAGTCGATGCCGGCGTGGCGCGCGGAGTCGGGCAGCAGGCTCGTCGCGGTCATGCCGGGGATGGTATTGGTCTCGAGGATGATGGGCTCACCCTCGTCGGTGACGATGAAGTCGCTGCGCGAGCAGCCGCGGCACCTGAGCGCCTTGTGGGCGGCCACGGCGCGCTTCTGCGCGAGCTCGGCAACCTCCTTGGGAAGGCGCGCGGGAATCACGTGATGCAGCGACGACGGCTCGTACTTCACCTTGAGGTCGTAGAACGCGGCGCCGGTGACGATCTCGATCACGGGGAGCGCCTGAGGGTTGTCGTTGCCGATGACGGGCACGGTGATCTCCATGCCGGCGATGCGCTTCTCGATAAGCACGGCGCCGCCCGTCTGCGAGGCGAGCTCCACGGCAGCGGGAAGCTGCGAGACATCGGTGACGCGGGTGATGCCGTAGCTCGAGCCGTTCTCGGCGGGCTTCACGAACAGCGGAAGCCCGAACTGGTGCACGAGGAACTCGGCCTCCTCCTCGGTGATCTTCTTGCCGGCGGCGAGCGTGGTGCCGCGCGGGTTGGGGATGTTCGCCATGCTGTACATAAGCTTGGCGACGTCCTTGGCGGTACCCGCGGCAGAGCCCAGCACGCCCGAGAAGGTATAGGGGATATGGAGAATCTCGAGGAAGCCCTGGATGGAGCCGTCCTCGCCATAGCGGCCGTGCATGGCGATGAAGGCCACGTCGTAGCCGCCCTCCGAGATCTTCTTGACGAAGTCCTTATCTGCAACATCGAGCAGCGTGACGTGCTCGAATCCCGCCTCGCCGAGCGCATGCGTGCATGCGCGACCCGAATCGAGCGATATCTCGCGCTCGTCCGACCAACCTCCGGCCAGCACTGCCACATTGAGCTTGTGCAGCTCGTCCCTCGTCATAGATAACCCCTTTGAAGCCGTGTGCCTGTTACACTAGAGGCACTGGATAATTGCAGGTTTTAGGATAGCGCACCTGCCTGCCTGCGATGCTAAGAGAGATGGCAAACCACTATGGCAGAAGAGAACCTTCACGACTCCCCCGCTCCGCTCGACCTCCATGCCGTCACGCATGGCGAGCTCCTGAAGCTCATGGAGGAGCTCGGTCAGCCGGCGTTTCGCGCCAAGCAGATCGAGGACTGGGTTTGGAACAAGGGTGCTTCTTCGCCTGATGAGATGACCAACCTGCCCAAAGCGCTGCGCGAGGCGCTGTCTGCCCGCATCGAGCCGCTTGGTGCTTCCGAGGTTGCCCGCCAGGTCTCCGAGGACGGCAGCCGCAAGTATCTGCTGCGCTTTGCCGACGGAGCTGCCGTAGAGTGCGTGGGCATGCCCTCCGCAGGAGGAAAGCTCTCCGTTTGCGTATCTACACAGGCTGGTTGTGCAATGGGTTGCGCATTTTGTGCGACGGGTCAGCACGGGCTCACCCGCTCTCTCACGGCCGGCGAGATCTACGAGCAGGCCATGCATGTGCGCAACGATTTCAACTCCCGTGTGACGAGCGTGGTGTTCATGGGCCAGGGTGAGCCCTTCGCTAACTACGACGCCACCCTCAAGGCTCTGCGCAAGCTCAACGATCCCGACGCGCTCAATATCGGAGCACGCCATCTTACGGTCTCCACCTGCGGTCTTATCCCCCAGATCCTGCGTTTCGCCAACGAGCCCGAGCAGTTCACGCTCGCGGTTTCGCTGCACTCGACCGTGCAGAAGACGCGCAACGCGCTCATGCCCGGTGTGAAACGCTATTCCCTCGTGCACCTCTATGCTGCTCTTGGCGAGTACGTTGACAAGACCGGTCGCAGGCCGACCTACGAGTATGCGCTGATCGGCGGCATCAACGATACCGAGGAGGAGATCGACTCCCTCTGCGATTTCTGCCGTGGAACGCTCTGCCACGTCAACATCATTCAGCTGAACGAAGTCTCGGGCTCCCCTTTCAAGCCTTCGACGCCTGAGAAGGCCCAGGAGTTCGTGAAGCGTCTGGAGCGTGTGGGCGTGGAGGCGACGATCCGCAATTCGCGCGGAGCAGATATCGATGCTGCTTGCGGCCAGCTCCGCCAACGC
>CAMNAH010000021.1 GCA_946530775.1 uncultured Coriobacteriales bacterium | reverse complement strand
CGGCGACGACGCCTCAGCGCCGCGCGCTCAGCGAGGAGGAGGCGGCCCGGCTATGCGCCCGGCTGGACGAGTCCGAGTCCGAGGCATACGCCGCCTATGCTGATAAGGAACAACGCAGGTTCGACCGCGACTCCATGGAGCCTCGCGCGCTCGCTCGCGGCCTCAGCCTGATTAGCTGCCTCGTCGCCGTCCGCCTCATGCTCGCCACCGGAATGAGGCGCGGCGAGGCGTTGGGCATGACTTGGGGGAACGTCGACCTGAAGAAAGGCACCGTCCGCGTTTCCCAAACGCTCAGCGAGTCCATGGAGATAAACTCGCCTAAGACCGACAGCGGTATCAGGAGCCTATATATCGACGACCATACGCTCGCCCACCTGAAGCGGCTGAAAGCGTTTCAGGCCAAGGCGCTCCATACCATAACCGTGGACGGCGTCGCGTTGTCGCAGGACGACAGGACGCCGGTGTTCTGCTCAGATGCCGGCGGCTGGATTGACCCGACGAACTGTTATCGGTGGTGGAAAGCCTACCGCGAGGAGAAAGGGTTCGGCGGACTGCTCCTCCATGAGCTGAGGCACACTCAGATAACGCTCCTGAGGGCCAACGCCATTGACGTTGAGATGGTTAAGACGCGAGTCGGCCACTCCCATAAGTCAGACGTGACGGATGGATACACCCATGAGATGCCGGCGAACGACAAGCCGGCGGCGGACGTCATGGGCCGGATTCTGTACAACCGGGAGAAAGCCGGAGGCACCGTCATGAGCATGGACAGGACGGCGTGAAAAACCTCGATTTCCTGACACATATCACGAAACATATCACGATTGAGCATCACATGAAAAAGGTCAGACGCCGAATAAGCGTCTGGCCTGCTGTTTTATGGTGCGCCCTTAGGGGTTCGAACCCTAGACCTTGGGATTAAAAGTCCCCTGCTCTGCCAGCTGAGCTAAGGGCGCGTTACGTAAGGTATTCTACTCTATTCCCACACCCATTGACCATTGACGAAAATCTGCGTCTCGGTTCCATCTGCGCCGATACCCACGATGTCCAGATCGTCGGCGCCGATCATGAAGTCCACGTGCACCACGCTCTGATTCACGCCATGTGCGATAAGCTCGTCGCGGTCCATCTCGAGGCCGCCCTCGAGGCACTCGGGGAATCCCATGCCCAGCGCCAGGTGGCAGCTTGCGTTCTCATCGTAGAGCGTGTCGAAGAACAGGATCTCGCTCTGACGGATGGGCGTGTTCTTGGAGATGAGCGCGCACTCGCCCAGGCGCACCGCGTTCTCGTCACGCTCGAGGATGCTCCTCAGCACGTCCTTGCCCTGCTCGGCACCGTAGTCGACCACGGCGCCGCCCTCGAAGCGGAACCAGAAGTCGCGCACGATCTGTCCCGCATGCACCAGCGGCAGCGCGGAATAGACAATGCCGTCGGCGCGCATGCGGTCGGGCGTGGTGAAGACCTCCTCGGTGGGCATGTTGGGGAAGAACACCGTGCCATCCACCGTGCGACCGGCGCCGCCCTCCCAGATGTGGCCGGCAGGCAGGCCCACGGTGAAGTCGGTCCCGTTATCCGAGCGGTAGCGCAGTGCATCGAAGTGCTTCTCGTTGAGGAAGCGCTTGGTCTTCTCGAAGGAGGCGTTGTGCGTCTCCCAATCGCTCGAGGGATCATCGCCGTCGGCGCGCGCCGTGGCGAGAATGGCGAGCCAGAGCCTGTAGACCGCCTCGGACTCCGAGAGCTCGGGGAACACGGTCTTGGCCCACTTGGCCACGGGCACGCCCGCGATGCACCACACGTTCTTGCCGAAGTCCATGCCGTTGCGGTAGGCCGTGCACTGCGTGTTGACGGCATGCGCCCAGGTGGCGGGTTTCTTGGGGTCGATGCCCTTGAGCATCATGGGATCGGAGCCGTCGAGGAAGAGCAGCGCGGCGCCCGCCTCGGCGATGGAGTCGAGCTGGAGGCGCTTCCACTCGGGCACCTGCTCGAAGAACTCGATGTCGTTGTTCTCATAGTTGAGGCGCGTGAGCACGTCGTCGTCCCAGATCACGGTCACGGGGCCGGATCCCGCGGCGTAGGCCTCGGCCACCACGCGGCGCACGAAGTCGGCGCGCTCCACGGGCCCGCGCACAAGCAGCTGCTGGCCGGGCTTGATGGCGCACCCCGTGCGCACAATCAGGCGGGCATAGCGGTCGAGCTGCTCGGACAGCGCCTCGGTGGCGATGCGGCATTCGGCTTCGGTCATGGGAACGCTCATGGGAATCCTTTCGCACGTTCGCGCCCGCGCGGGATGCGGGGCCATAGGAGTTCGTATTATATGCCATCAGGCGCCCCGGCCGTCATGCCCCAAGACGCTATGATGAAGATGTCCAGATGAGCAGGAGGTTCCATGATCGACCGTGAGACAACCTACAGCCTCATCTACGCTCTTGCCGCCACCGACGGGCGCGAGAAGGCCCTTTTCGGCACCTGCGCCCCGCTGGCGCAAGAGGCGTTCAGGCGCAGCCTCGTGGGCGACGGCTTCCCCGAGCTCTGGTTCGAGCTTCCGCTTCTGGGCGAGCCTTGGTTCGACCTGCACGCGTTGGCGTCGCGCGAGGAGCTCTCCCCCGAGACGACCTTCTCGCCCGAGACCACCGGCGGATACCCCGAGGTGTTCTCCTGGTTCGCGCGCCAGGACGGCGTGCGCCAGCTGGCGCTCAGCTACGATGTGAGCTCGGGCAACATAGATACTCCCGCCATCCAGCTGCTCATCAAGGGCGATGATGGCGTCAACACATCTGCGGCGTTTCTCGAGCAGATCGGGCGCGCCGACGCCGTGCCCGCCTACCGCGCTTTCTGCGAACGTCTGCCCAAGGGCTGGTACGCATGCTACACGGGCTCCTTCCCCGGCCGAGAAGGCCAGCCCATCCACGTGGAGTGCATCCCGCAGCGCGAGCAGCAGATGGCCTATGCGCGCAATGCGATGCTCCTCGCCGCGGACCTGCGCCGCGCGGGCCTCGCGTTGCACGGCAGCACCATCCTGCCGCGGTGCCGCGCGCTCATGCGCGCGCCCTATGCTGCGGAGTTCCAGTTCGAGATCATGCCCGACGGCTCCGTGGGGCCCACGTTCAGCGTGAGCTCGCGCACCGACACGTTCTCCGTTCAGCCCGGCAGCAACCCGTTCTTGGAGGACGGGCCTATCGGCGACCTCATGGAGCAAGTCGTCTCGTGGGGTCTTGCCGACGAGCGCTGGCGCCTGCTTATGAGCGGCGCCTTCGCCAAACGCATCTCGCATGGGGACAACTCGGTCCGCGTCTTCTGCATGCCCGCCTTCATCAAGCTCAAGTGGCGCGACGGTGAGCCCGTCGACGCGAAGGCCTATCTGAGAGCAGGTATTCGATGAGCGCCCGTTCCGCTATCGCCCCGCCCTCCTTCGCCACGGCATTCGAGGCGCTCTGCCTGCAAGCTGCGGGAAACGGCCGCGAGGCCGTGTTCTTCGGCGACTGCCTGGGCCGCGTCCGCAAAGAGGCCGCACCCTTCCTCGTGGGCGAGAAGTTCCCGAGCATCTACCTCGAGTTCCCGCTTCTGGGCGACCCGTTCCTCGACGTGACGCTGCTCTATAACAAGATCGCGCCCGGCACGCGCATCGACTCCCCCGCCGCCGCGGGCGCCGAGGACATGCTCGACTGGTTCGCCGGCATCTGCGATGGCTACGATGACATCGCCTGCGGATTCGAGCTCGATACCAGCAAGGACGTGCTGCCCGTGGGCGCCGTGCACTTCCAGCCGCGCTCCCATACCGAGCTGGTCGAGCCGTTCTGCGCGGCCGTGGGCGAGCCCGAGCGGGCGGCGCTCTACCTCGATCTCTACGAGCGCATGCCCAACGGTTGGAAGCCCTCGTTCTTCGGCATGTTCCGCGGGCGGCCCGGCTCGCCCCTGCGCGTTTGCGGCTATCTCGGCGGCGTCAAGGCGGCCTGCGCCGAGCACCCCCGCCGCATGGTCGAGGTGTTCGACCACATAGGCTTCACCGCCTACGATGACGCCATGATCGAGCGCATGGCCGAGCTCATGCAGGCCTCGCCCAAATCGCTCGACTACCAGATCGACATCTACCCCGACGGCAGCCTGGGCTCCATCTTCGCGCTCGACATCCAGTTCGAGCTGGAGACCACCGAGGCCGTGCACGAGTCGCTCGATGGCGGCCCTGGCGGACGCGCGCTCGAGCTTCTCGAGAGCTGGGGCATCGCGGATGAGCGCTGGCGCCTCATCTCCGACAGCGCTTTCGCGCGCTCGATCCCCGTTGCGCAGGCTGACGGCACGGAGGGGCGCTACTCCTTCGTGCTCATGCCCGGCTGGGCCAAGGTGCGCTGGGTGAACGGCGTGCTGCAGCCCTCGAAGTTCTACTATTTTGCCCATGCCGGCATTCTCGACGAATAGCCCGTTGAAAAGGAGCTCTCATGGCGAATATCGACGACGTGCTTGGATCCGAGCTCTCCGATGAGCTGCTCGAGGGCCTTGCGGGCGGCGCGCTCGACAAGAAGGAGCAGGCCCGCGTGCTCGATGCCCTCACCAAGGCGAAGCAGGCAGGCCGCACCCTCGAGGAGGCCATGGCCTCCTACATGCGCGGTAACACCAAGCGGGGCGATCTCGAGGACTATCGCGCATTCATGACCGCAGTCTGGGAGCAGATCGACGCGTAGGAGGCGCCCCATGGGCGAGACCGCATCGCGCACGGCCGCCGAGGCCGGCTGGCATGTATCGCGTTACAACCTGAGCGCCAAGGTTCCCGGCACCAACAAGGTCGCCATCGCGAACCTCTATAAGGGCACCTGCGCCGAATACACCACGCTCGAGCTCTACCTGCTCTCCGTGCTCGACGAGATCGACGAGCACCACCCTATCATCGAGCGCTTCGAGAAGCGCGGCATCATCGCCAATTTCGACGAGCGCGCCGCACTCGAGGTCATGGGCCGCGCAGCATGCGCCGGACCCAACGGGGTTGGCCTCACCATCTGCCCCACCATGGGCTGCAACTTCGACTGCCCCTACTGCTTCGAGAACCACTTCGCGGGCAAGATGACGCCCGAGGTGCAGGACGATGTGATCGCCTTCGCCGATCGCATGCTCGACGCATGCGGCGGCAGGTTCCTCAGCGTTTCCTGGTTCGGCGGCGAGCCCCTGCTCGCACCCGGCATCATCGAGTCGCTCTCGACGCGCCTCATCGCGCTCGCCGAGAAACACGGTGTCGAGTACAGGGCGGCCATCATCACCAACGGTTATTTGCTCACGCAGGACATCGTCGACATGCTCGACCGTGCCAAGGTGACGAGGGCCCAGATCACCCTCGACGGCATCGGCGCCGCGCACGACGCCACGCGCCATCTCGCCGGCGGCGGCCCCACCTTCGAGCGCATCACCCAGAACCTGCGCACGCTCAAGATTCCGTTCCGCGTGAGCATCCGCCACAACGTGCACGAGGGCAACCGCGACGAGATGGATGCTCTGCGGGAGTTCGTGCACGAGCTCGCCGAGGAGTCCGGCAACGACCTCAACTACTACCCCGCGCCCGTCTCGGGAAACGACACCGCCGATGAGCGCGGCAAGCAGGTGGGCCTGCTCTGCGGAAACGACCAGAGCGATGTCGGCATCATCCAGGACGCGTCGCGCTTCGCCGTGGGGCACGGACATTACTGCGGCGCCCACACCATCTGGTCAGCAGGTATCGACGAGAAGGGCAACCTGCAGAAGTGTTGGGAGGCGGTCGACAAGCCCGAGCTCTCGTTTGGCAACGTGCGCGATTGGGATCCGGCGAATCCGCTTGCAACCGCCACGAACGTGGACAACCTCACGGTGTTCCTCAACACCGCCGCTCCCGTGCCCGACGAGCAGTGCCGCGAGTGCGTGTGGCTGCCGGCCTGCGCGGGCGGCTGCCCCAACAAGCGCCGTCTTGGGCAGCGCTCCTGCGTGCCCTATCGCGATGATCCCGAGAAATACGTGCTCGCCCTGCATGCGCGCATCGGCGAGCAGAAAGCCGAGGAGAAGCCCGCCGATCAGTAGGCGATGAGCGGCTCTCTCTTGAGCGCGAGAAGGAACTCGAACGGGTCGGCCGCCTCGGTGGCCGACCTTTCCTCTATGCGTGCAAGCGCCGCGTGCACCTCTACCGCGATCTCATCGATGCGTGCGAGCTGGTCCTCGTCGAGGTACTCCGAGAGGCGCCCGCCGGCAAAGCCCTCGCGCGTCACGCCCAAGAAGAGCGCCGCGAGCTCTGCGTCGTAGCGGCCCAGCGCGCACATGATGCCCACCACGTCGGCGGTGACCTCGTCCCACACGGGCAGGATGTCGTCCGGCATGGTGCGACGGCACACCACGTGGGCGCATTCGTGATTCAAGCGGATCTCGCGCGAGATGCGAGTCCAAGACGCCTCATCATACGGTGTCGCATCTGCGGGAATGTTGCTGTAGGGACCTTCGGAGATCGCGATGAGCTCGGCGCGGAAGGCTGCGGGGTCCTTGGCGAGGCGCGCGAACTCGGACGGCCAATCGTCGCCGCCGGCCTCTTTATAGGCGGCGTAGGCCGTGGCGACCTTGCTCCAGTCGGCAAGACCGCGATAGGTGATGGCGCCCACCGTGCGCGATATAGGCTCAGGGCTAGATTTGTGGCCGATGATCTGCAGGAACGTCTCAAAATCGGCGCGGTTTGCAAGGAAGACCACCTCGACGGGGCCGGCGGGAGTGGCCACTTCGCGCAGCTCGTCGTCGGGGCTCGTGATGAAATGGGAGAGATTGGCCCCCTCGGGCGGCACGCCGCGCCCGCTCGCCATGCGATGGGCCTCCTGCGCGTCCTCGGCAGGCGCCACATAGAGCTGCGGGAACCGTGCAGCAAGCATGCGCAGGGCCTCGGGCCCCTTTACCGCGGTGTTTGCCTTCTCCATCGCGCCTCCTTCGCCCAGATGGTTGGCTCTTTTATACACGCCCCGGCGCCAGGCGGGGACGGGCGTATTCCCCAGCGCGTATAATCTGCAGATAGAAGACCTGTGGCAACGGAGGAGCGTATGGGCAACAGCGCGAACATGACGGCGGATCCCGCCCGCGGAGACCTGCTCGTCTTGGTTGACGGCCTCGATCGCGAGACGGGAACCGCCACCAAGCTCGAGGCCCATACGCAGGACCTGCTGCATCGCGCCTTCTCGGTGGTGCTGGTACGCGAGAGCGCATCGGGCCGCGAGGTCCTGCTCGCGCAGCGCGCCGCGGGCAAGTACCACTCCTCCGGCCTCTGGGCAAACTCGTGCTGCTCGCATCCGCGCGCGGGCGAGGAGCTTCTCGATGCGGCATATCGCCGCACGCGCGAGGAGCTGGGCTGCGAGGCCCTCGATCTGCGCGAGATCGGCAGCTTTGCCTATCACGCGGTCTTCGAGGGCGGTATCTCCGAGCACGAATACGATCACGTGCTGCTGGGCACCTGCGCAGGCGAACTCGCCCCGGACCCTTCGGAGGTCTCCGCGACGCGCTGGATCGCAGTCGACGACCTTGCCGCGGAGCTGGCCGAGCAACCCGCACGCTTTTCCGCATGGGCACCGATGGTGCTCTCGATGGCGCTTAAAGAACTTGCACGATAGGCACGGTCAGCCGCAACGAAAGGAGCGCAGGATACCTACAGCTCCCCCAGGTCAGCGCGCTACCTCGAGGAGTTCATAGACTTTGTATGCGAAAACTGGTAATCCCGGCTTAGGCACCGGCGCATAGG
Source organism: uncultured Coriobacteriales bacterium (assembly GCA_946530775.1). The sequence continues at coordinate 3,181 of CAMNAH010000021.1, read as the reverse complement.
TAATGAAAACGGCCTCCGGAGACGGAGGCCGTGCGCGTTTCTGGAGCGGGTGACGGGATTCGAACCCGCGGATACCAGCTTGGGAAGCTGGGGCCTTACCACTTGGCGACACCCGCATGTGTGGAGATTCTATCACAAAGCACCCCGTGGCGAACCTGACGCTTATCTGCATGTCCGCACGTTCAGGTGGGAAGGTTGGCTGCATGGGCGCGGTGCGCATCCGTCCGCTGTCAGTTTGCTGTCAGATAAGCGCACGCTGGGTGTCAGCGTAGTGTCAGATTCGTTCTCTAGCATGGCCGCACCATTCGAGTCTTTGGAGGTGCGCAATGCGGGAATCATCGCTACGTACGGTCGGCCCATCGGACCGACGCCCCGAGAGGCGGGGCGAATCAACGCCAATCAGGACCTCTCCCCCACGCTCCCGGGCGTTCGGCGGAGACAGGCCGAGAGGAGGCGTGCCGCTCGGCATAGGCCACGCCGGCACAGCTCCCGGCCGCATGCCGCTATTCTCAGCCATGGTCTTGGCCGTTCTGCTTGCCTGCTCGCTTGCGCTGGGAGCGCGCCCTGCCTATGCGGCAACGCAGATCTCGTTCTCCAGCGGAGGATCGGCGACGCTCAACGCCGACGGCACCATCGAGGGCAGCTGCGTTATCCAGAGGAGCAACGCATATTCCCTGTTCCGCGACGGCGATCCCAACGACCCGGGTCCGGACGTACCCACGCCCTTCTACGTCACCATGCCCGACGGGCAGAGCATCACCGCCTACTGCCAGGACAAGGACAACTATGCGCCGCGCAACGGCTCGGTTCCCTTCACCGCCTATCCCAGCGGCGACGGCTACAGCGTGTGGATCTGGGGCAACCGCGTGGGCGCCAACGCCGCGGAGGTGAGCGCGTGGACCTCGGCCGGCAGATCGCTCTACTATCCGCCGCAGCGCCTGTACTCCTCGTACTGGAAACCCGTGCTTCAGGGTGACATCGCCCTTGCCAAGACCAGCGGAAATCTGGAATTCACCGCCACGAACAGCGCGTATGGCCTTGCGGGCGCCGTGTACGGCATCTACTCGGACAGCGCCTGCACCAAGGAGGTCGCGCGGGTCACCACCGATGGCGCAGGGCGTGCGAAGAGCGGCAAGCTCGACGCGGGCATCTACTGGGTCAAGGAGATCGCTCCGAGCCCGGGCTATGCGCTCGACGTCCATGCGCATAAGATCAGCGTCGAATCCGGCATCACGACCAACCTAAGCGTGTCGGAGGAGCCGCAGTATCAACCCATCTCGCTGCTCCTCGTGAAGCGCGACGCCGATACCGGCGAGAGCGTGCCGCAGGGAAACGCGTCGCTTGCCGGCGCGCAGTTCCTCGTGCGCTACTTTGCCAATGCGGAGGGTGCCGTCTCGGGTGCGCCAGCCCGCACCTGGATCTTCGCCACCGACGAGAAGGGCGAGGTGCTCATGGACGCCGAGCACCTGGTATCGGGCGATGCTTTTTTCGAGACGGCCTCGGGAAAGACGGTGCTGCCGCTGGGCACGCTGGCGATCCAGGAGCTCAGCGCTCCGACGGGTTACTTTCCCGAGGGTGCCGCGAGCTCGTCGGACGAGGCTGCGGGGACGCCTGTGCATATTGTCTCGATTACCTCGAGCGGCACGTCTCAGGAGGTCTCGACATACGTGGCTCCGGAGATTCCCGAGCAGGTGCAGCGGGGCGGCATCTCGATCGATAAGGACGATGCGCAGACGGGCTCGGCGCAGGGCGACGCCACGCTTGCCGGCGTGGTGTTCGAGGTGGTCAACCGTTCGGAGCATGACGTGGTGGTGGGCGGTACGCGCTTCGCGCCAGGCGACGTGGTGACGAACCTCGTGACCGATGCCAACGGCGGTGCTTCGACCGAGGCCAACGCCCTCCCCTACGGCACCTATGAGATTCGCGAAGCGGCTGCGGGCGAGGGATACCTCAACACGGCTGTGCCCCAAACCGTCTCCGTCACTGCTCCGAACACGCACATCTCGATTGCGGAGCCCTTCACCGACGATGTAATTCGCGGCGGGCTGCGCGTGGGCAAGGTGAGCGCCGAGACGGCCGACCATGTTGCGCAGGGCGGGGCCACGCTTGCCGGGGCTCGCTTCACCATTACCTCACGCTCGGCTGCACCCGTGCTGGTGGATGGCACGCTCTTCAAACCGGGGGCGATCGTGGCGGAGCTCGTTACGGACGAGAGCGGCATCGCGGAGACCGCGCCCGACGCCCTTCCCTACGGCACCTACGAGGTGCGCGAAGTCGAATCACCGAAAGGGTATCTCCCCAACCCCGACTGGAACCGCACCGTCGAGATCCGCGAGAACGGCGTGACGATCGATATCTCGGATCCCGAGCTGGCCGCTCCCGACCTGGTCAAACGCAGCGGCTTCTCGTTCAACAAGGTGGATGGGGCAACCATGGAGTCCATGCCGAACGTGGCGTTTCTCGTGACCGCGCAGGACGATGCCGACGGCGACGGCCTGCTTGAGAGCCACATCATCGTGACCGACGAGAACGGCATCTTCGATTCCGAATACGCCGCCCACACGCAGCGCACCAACGCCAACGACGCTGCCTACGATCCCGAGACGGGCACGCTCGACGAGAGCATGCTCGACCCGCTGTGCGGCCTCTGGTTCTCCGGACGCACCGATCTCGACGTCGCCCCGGATGACGCGCGCATGGCGCTGCCGTTCGGCACCTATTCCGTGGAGGAGCTCCGCAGCGCAGCCAACGAGGGACGCGTGCTTGTCTCGTTCACGCTGAACGTTACACGCGACAGCTACTCGGTTGCCCGCGGCACCGTGGATGACGCGCCCGGCCCGCAGATTGCAACCGAGCTCACCTCCGAGGCCGGCAAGGTGGTCCCCGCAACCGGCGGGCCCGTCGTGCTCACCGACCGCATCGCCTACAGCAACCTCGTGCCTGGAACGGCCTATGTGTTCTCCGGCGAGCTGGTCGATAAGGCCACAGGAGAATCGCTTGGCATCAGCGCATCAAAGGAGGTTGTGGTCGAGGCTCCGTATGGCACCGTCGAGCTCGAGTTCGCACTCGACCCCGCCATTGTTGGCGGAAGCGGCATCGTGGCCTTCGAGGAGCTGCTGTGCGAAGGCAGCGTCATCGCCGAGCACAAGGATCTTGCAGACGAGGGCCAGAGCGTCTCGAT
>CAMNAH010000020.1 GCA_946530775.1 uncultured Coriobacteriales bacterium | reverse complement strand
CGCTGCACGATGTGGCGCTTATGCGCGCCACGGTGGGGGATGCGTGCAAGGTTAAGGCGGCGGGCGGCATCCACACTGCAGATGAGGCGCGCGCCATGGTGGAGGCCGGCGCGGACCGTCTGGGCACGAGCTCGGGCATCGCCATCGCGAGGGGATAGCTCGGCACGTATCTCCGCCGTGGTACCGAGAAGCCCTCGTCCACATCGCCATGGCACCGAGAGGCCTTCGTCCACGCCGCAGGTCAAAAGCCCGACGGCGCCGTCGCACTGCAACTTAGCGCCGCAGAGTGCATGCCGCTCAATCGAAAAACTTCTATTACGTGATGCATTACGTGATGCTTGTGCGATTACCGACTGCCACCAGCAAGGCGGTGGGTCGAGCGTGTATCATATATGCGTTTGAGTTGTCTTGCACCTTATACACAGCAGGAAGGTTCTCCCATGAACGAGACCATCGAAAAGTACGAATCCAACGTGCGCTCCTACTGCCGTAAGTGGCCTGCGGTCTTCGACACCGCCAAGGGCTCCTACATCACCGACGTTGACGGCAAGCGCTACCTCGACTTCTTCTGCGGCGCGGGCGCCCTCAACTACGGGCACAACAACGCCGCCATCAAGGCCGGCCTCATCGACTGGCTCAACCGCGACGGCATCCTGCACGGCCTCGACATGACCACCGCCCCCAAGGTGGAGTTCATCGAGACCTTCGAGAAGAAGATCCTCGAGCCGCGCGGCTTGGACTACAAGATCATGTTCCCCGGCCCCACCGGCACCAACGCCGTCGAGTCCGCGCTCAAGATCGCGCGCAAGGCGAAGGGCCGCAACATGGTGTGGTCGTTCATGGGCGGCTTCCACGGCATGACCCTCGGCGCGCTCTCCGTGTCGAGCGACTCCTACAGCCGCTCCGGCGCCGGCGTGGCGCTCGCCAACGAGTACCACGTGCCCGCGCCCTACATGATGCCCGAGACCGACATCGTGCAGTTCATGCAGACCATCCTCGACGACGACCACTCCGCCGTGGCCAAGCCCGCCGCCGTGATCATGGAGACCACCCAGGCCGAGGGCGGCATCTACGTCATGCCCACCGAGTTCCTCAAGGGCGTGCGCGAGTTCTGCACCAGAAACGACATCCTCATGGTCGTCGACGACATCCAGGTTGGCTGCTGGCGCACCGGCACGTTCTTCTCGTTCGAGCGCGCGGGCATCCAGCCCGACATCGTGTGCCTCTCCAAGTCCATCGGCGGCATCGGCCTGCCGTTCGCGCTCGTGCTCATGAAGCCCGAGTTCGACGTGCTGGGCCCCGGCGAGCACAACGGCACCTTCCGCGGCAACCAGCTCGCGATGGTGGCGGCCAAGGCCGCGATCGACTACTCCGTCGACACCGACTTCGCCTCCACGCTGCCCGCTAAGATTGCCCTGATCGACGAGCTGGGCGCAGCGCTCGCTGCCAAGTACGGCGTCGAGATGCGCGGCCTGGGCTTCATCCGCTCGTTCCAGCTTGCCGACGGCGCAACCGTGAAGGCCGTCATCCACGAGTGCTTCGACAACGGCCTGCTCTGCGAGGCGTGCGGCCGCGGCGACTCCGCGTTCAAGATCATGCCCGCCTGCACGGTGACCGAGGAGGAGCTGCGCGAGGGCTTCGCCATCATCGACGCCGCCTTCGCCAAGGTGCTCGGCTAACAACGAACCGGCACACTTTTTACCTGGTAAAACGTGTGCCACCAGCAGATGGAACACTTTTTACCTGGTGAAAAAGTGTTCCATTTTTGAGAGGAGGGGATAGCGTGGCACAGAAGAAGGGCGCGCGCTTCGGCCTTGCCTTCGCGGCGGCCAAGCTCGCAAGCGGCGGTCTCAAGCTCATCGGGCGCAAGGGCGGCCAGGTTCCCGGCGTCATCGCCGAGAAGATCGACCCGCAGTTTCTCGCGCATCTGGAGAAGCCCGCGCACGTGGCCTTTGTGACCGGCACCAACGGCAAGACCACCACGGTCAACCTCATCGACGACATCCTGTCGTTCAATGGGCGCAAGTTCGTTGATAACCGCGCCGGCGGCAACATCATCACCGCCCTCGAGAGCGCGCTCATCAACGCCTCCACCATGGGCGCCCGCATGCCCTACGAGGACGCGGTCTTCGAGCTCGACGAGCTCTCGTCGCGCCGCATCCTGCCCTACGTGGATGCCGATATCATCCTCTGCACAAACCTCTATCGCGACTCGTTCATGCGCAACGCGAACCCCGACTACATCTTCTCGGTGCTCACCGCGTCCATCTCGCCCAAGACCGAGCTCATCCTGAACGCCGACGACCTCATCAGCTGCCGTCTGGCGCCGCAGTGCGAGAAGCGCACGTACTTCTCGGTGTCGTGCGCGCTGCCCGAGGACAACCCCGCGCCCACGAGCGTGGTATGCGACCTCACCGCCTGCCCCGAGTGCGGCGGCAAGCTCGAATACAAAGTGAGCCACATCCGCCATGTGGGCCATGCGCGCTGCACGTCCTGCGGGTTCACCAACCCCGAGCCCGACTACGAGGTCACGTCCGTCGACCCGGCCGGCTGCACCTTCACCGTGCGCGAGAACCGCACGCCGGGCACGCCCGAATACACGCTGCGCATCGCCTCCTACAGCGTGAACAACCTCTACAACCTGCTCGCGGCCTACGTTATGTGCCGCAAGCTGGGGCTGCTGCCCTTCCAGATTTCGCTCGCCCTCGAGAAGGGCGTCGACATCACCCGCGCGCGCTACTTCGACGAGGAGGTTGCGGGCAAGCACATCGTGAACGTCTCGGCCAAGGGCGAGAACGGCACGGGCGTCTCGATGGGCTTCGAGAAGATCCGCCGCGCGCCCGGCAACAAGGCCGTGATCCTGGGCCTCGCCGACCACTTCCTGCGCCGCGACCGCTATGCGTCGGAGTACATCGGCTGGCACTACCTCGCCGACTTCGAGATGCTCACCGACCCCGCCATCAAGCAGATCATCGCCATCGGCCCGCGCGAGAAGGACTTCGAGCTGCGCCTTTTGCTGGCGGGCGTCGATCCGTCGATCATCCTCACCGCGCAGTCCAACGTGGAGGCCGCCGACCTGGTTGACTTCTCCAAGGTCGACAGCGTCTACATCGCCGTTGACGTCTATAACAACGACATCGCAGACGAGTGCTACGAGCGGCTCCGCGAGCGCCTGGAAGGGAGGGATGCATGATGGCCAAGCCCATCGTCGAGATCCTCTACCCCGAGTTCGGGAACCAGTCGGGCGACAACGGCAACGCCATGTATCTCAAGGCATGCCTGCCCGACTGCGAGATCGTCGAGACCGTCTATCCCGACGAGCCCGCCTTCGTCACGCGCGACGTGTCGTTCGTGATGCTCAACAGCCTTACCGAGCGCCATCAGGAGCTGGTGGTCGAGGCCCTGCGCCCGCACCGCGACCGCCTGGTCGAGCTTGTCGATGCCGGCGTGCCCATGCTCTTCACCCACAGCGCCGCCGAGCTGCTGGGACGCTCGTTCGAGACACCCGACGGCCGCACCGTCGAGGGCCTCGGCGTGTTCGATTTCGTCACGCACCTCGATATGCCCACGCGCTACAAGGGCGGCGTGCTCGGCACGTTCGATCCGGGCGACGGCGCCCCCGCCACCCAGATCGTGGGCTTCAAGATCCAGTTCACGCAGATGGAGGGCGACAACAGCGGATGCGCCTTCTGCACGGTGGAGCGCGGCTTCGGCCTGAACAAGCAGAGCAAGCTCGAGGGCTGGCGCCGCAACAACCTCATCGCCACCTGGATCATCGGACCCATCCTGCCGTGCAATCCCGCGCTCGCGCGCTGGTTCGTCGAGAAGATCTATGGCGAGCCCGGCCACGAGATCGCCTATCCCGAGGTCGTGGACGAGGGGTACGCCCTGCGCCTCAAGGAGTTCACCGTGCCCCTGCCGCCGGGTGTGGAGTTCAGCTGCTAGAGCGGAAACGAGAGCATCGTCTCGAGACCCTTCGCGTTCGCAAACGCGGAGGGTCTTTTGCGAACGCGACGCTCGAGCCGCGATGCGCTACCATAAGGGACAACGCACGCGCGGCAGAATCGAGGTTCCCATGAAGCGCGAGACGATCTCTTGGTGGAGCGAGCACCTGCAGAAGGATGTCAACCTGATCGCCTACGGCGAGACCGGCTATCCTATCGTGGTCTTCCAGACCCAGGGCTCCAAGTGCAACAACTTCGAGGATTTCGGCATGATCGACACCCTCTCCGACTACCTGGAGGAGGGGATCATCCAGATTTTCTCGGTCGACAACTTCGATGAGGACAGCTGGTCGGCCTACGACGCCGATCCCGCATGGCGCGCCGAGCGTCAGGAGGCCTACTTCACTTTCGTGACCGAGGAGCTCGTCCCCTTCGTGCACGAGCACACCGGTCTCGACGTGCGCCCGCTCGCCATGGGCTGCTCGATGGGCGCGACGCACGCCGCCATCGCGGTGCTCCGCCGCCCGGACCTCTTCCAGGGCTGCATCGCGCTCTCCGGCGTCTACGACGCCAAGTACTTCTTCGGCGACTACATGGACGGCACGCTCTATGAGAACTCGCCGGCCACGTTCCTGCCCAACATGCCATCCGACCACGAATACGTGGATATCTACAACAAGCGCCAGATCGTGCTGTGCGTAGGCCAGGGCGCCTGGGAGGACGAGGGAATCCGCAGCCAGGGCATCCTCGACGACTCCTTCCGCAGGCTCGGCGTCTCCGCCTGGTGCGATTACTGGGGCTACGACGTTAACCATGATTGGCCCTGGTGGAAGAAACAGGTTCGCTATTTCCTCCCCATCGTCCTCGATGACATCCGCATCATGCTCGAAGCGGAGGAGGACTAGGGCTCAAAGACGAGGAGCGCTATGAACTTCATCTTCATCTCGCCACAGTTCCCCGAGACCTACTGGAACTGGTGCGACCGCCTGCGCCGTAACGGCGTCAATGTGCTGGGCATAGGCGACACGCCCTACGACAACATCCCCGAGCAGCTCAAAAGCGTGCTCACCGAGTACTACTGGACGCCCTCGCTCGAGGACTACGACCAGGTCTTCCGCGCCGTCGCGTTCTTCTCATACAAGTACGGCAAGATCGACTGGATCGAGTCGAACAACGAGTACTGGCTGCCGCTCGACGCGCGTCTGCGCGACGACTTCAACGTGCGCACCGGCGCCGGCGCGGAGCAGATCGGCACATGGCAGAGCAAGGCCGGCATGAAGCCGCTCTATGCCGCCGGCAACGTGCCCACGGCGCGCCAGGTGCGCGTGGCGGGCAAGGCCGATGCCAAGGCCGCCCGCGCCTTCGCCAAGCAGGTGGGATACCCGCTCTTCGCCAAGCCCGAGAAGGGCGTGGGCTCGGGCGGCGCGCACGCCGTGGCCAACGCCGCGGAGCTCAAGGCGTTCCTCGACGGCATGGGGGAGGACCCCTATGTGCTCGAGGAGTTCGTGACGGGCGATATCTGCAGCTACGATGCCATTCTCGACAGCAACGGCGACCCGCTCTTCGAGAACCAGGAGGAGTTCCCGCCGTCGATGGAGGAGGTCGTGCGCCTACAGCTCGACGTGAGCTACTTCTCGCGCCCCACCGTCGATCCGGCCCTCCAGAAGCTCGGCCGCGCCGCCGCCAGGTCGTTCGGCCTCAAGAGCCGCTTCGTGCACATGGAGTTCTTCCGCCTCACTGCCGACAAGCCCGGCCTGGGCAAGGCGGGCGATTACGTGGGCCTCGAGGTCAACGTGCGTCCGCCCGGAGGCTTCACGCCCGACATCATGAACTTCGCGCACTCCACCGACGTCTATCAGATCTGGGCGGACATGGTGTGTTTCGACGAGCGCCGTCTGCCCGAGAGCTCTGACCAGGGCTTCTGCGTCTATGCGTCGCGCCGCGACATCTACACCTACGCGCACAGCGACGAGGAGGTTCGCGCAGCGTATGGCGATGCGATCCGCATGAGCGGCCGCATGGCCGACGCCCTCTCGGACGACCTGGGCAACAGCTTCTACATGGGGCGCTTCTCGACCGAGGAGGAGCTGCGCGCCTTCGTGGCGTTCGTGCAGGAGCAGGCCTAGCCGACGAACGGCACGCGCGCCGCAACTGCGATACTATAGACGTTGCACCGCTTAACGGCTTTGGAACGGGGTTCATGAGGCACTGGCTCTCAAACCATATGACGACGATTCTACGCATCGGCATGATCGCGGCTATCGTGATCCTGCTGCTGCTGCTCTCATACGGAATCGCGGGCAGCAACGTGCTCGCCACGATGGTCTCGGGCGCCGGCCTCGCGGTTTTGATCGTCTTCGGCGGAACGCTGCTGCTCATCCCCGATAACATGCGCCTGCAGGCCACCGAGCGCACGCTCATGATGGCCTCCACCACGCTGGAGCACATCCGCACGGGCCTCAACCCCGAGAGCTGCACCGTCATCTGCCAGCTGCTCCTGCCCGAGACATCGGCCATGGGCGTCGCCATCACCGATACCGAGCAGGTCATCGCCTATGCGGGCGAGAAGGCCAGCGACTTTCCGCCGGGCTCGCCCAACACGGCGCCCACGCGCGAGGTGCTCGGCAGCAAGCGCATCGAGACGTTCGTGGCCATGGATTCGAGCGACCAGAACTACCGCCCGTTCATTCTCGGCGCCGAGCAGCCCGGCCGTTCCTTCGGCATTATCGTGCCGCTTCTGGTGCAGGAGAAGGCCGTGGGCACCATCAAGCTCTACTATCGCCAGGGCGTTCAGATCGACCGCACGCAGCTCGCCATCGCCAAGGGCCTGGGCGAGCTGGTCTCCACCCAGCTTTCCGCCTACGAGCTCGACCGGCAGGCGGAGCTTGCGGCCCGCGCGGAGGTCAAGGCGCTCCAGGCGCAGATCAACCCGCACTTCCTGTTCAACTCGCTCAACACCATCGCTTCGCTCACGCGCACCGACCCCGCCAAGGCGCGCGACCTGCTCCGCGAATTCTCGGTCTACTTCAGGCGCACGCTCGACAACCCCGAGACGCGCATCACGCTGGCAAGCGAGCTCGCGCAGGTCCAGCGCTACCTCAAGATCGAGAAGGCGCGCTTCGGCGAGGACCGCATCAAGGTGACGGTGAGCGTCGAGGACGGCTGCGAGGACCTTCGGGTGCCCGCGTTTCTCGTCCAGCCCATTGTCGAGAACTCCGTGCGGCATGCTATGCGCGATGAAGGGACGCTGTGGATTGACATCGACGTAGCGCGCGACGGTGGGGATATACTGATATCGGTTACCGATGACGGCCTCGGCATGGACAGGGAGACCGCCTCCCGTCTGCTTGACGAGGCGTCATCGCTCGGCGAATCTCATGAGGGCGGAGCCGGTATCGCCCTCAAGAACGTCGCCGCGCGCGTCCAGCGCTTCTACGGGGCGGGGTCGGGAGTCGACATCGTCTCGAAGCTGGGCGAGGGTACCTGCGTCACCCTCCGCCTCGGCGAGGCGTCGACCTATCTCGCCAGCCACCCGGAGGGATCGGATTCGATTGACAAGGCCGAGTATCTCGGCACAGAGTAAGGGGTTTATATGCGCGCGATGATCGTTGACGATGAGGCTCCCGCTCGTTCGGAACTTAGGTACCTGCTCGAGGAGACCGGCCGCGTCGAATCTATCGTCGAGGCTTCCAGCGCCCGCGAGGCCGTCGAGCAGATGATGGAGGCACGCGCCGACGTGCTGTTCCTCGACATCCACATGCCCAAGACCTCCGGCATGCAGCTCGCCGAGGCCCTTCACCGCCTCAAGAACCCGCCCGCGGTGATCTTCGTCACCGCCTACAGCGAGTACGCGCTCGAGGCGTTCAACGTGAACGCCGTCGACTACCTTATGAAGCCCGTCGAGAGCGACCGTCTCAACCAGGCGCTCGACAAGGTGCAGGTGCACTCCAAGCCCTCGGCGACGAGCAAATCCTCCGTGGAGCGCATCCCAGTGGTCAAGAGCGGCCGCAAGGTGCTCGTGCCCATCGACCAGATCCGCTACATCGAGGCCAAGGACGACTACTCCTGCATCTACACGGCCGACGACCGCTATCTCTCGACGATCAGCCTTGCCAAGCTCGAGCAGAAGCTCGCGCCCAACGGGTTCTTCCGCGTGCACCGCGGCTACATCGTCAACCTGGAGTATGTCGAGGACGTCGAGGTTGTCTCCTCCGGCATCCTGCAGCTGGGGATCAACGGCATCGAGGGCAAGAAGATCTCGGTCTCGCGCCGCCGCGTGGTTGCGCTCAAGCGGGCCTTGGGCCTGTAAGGATCGCGCGTGGCCCAGCTTCGTTTCGACATCATAGCCGACACCCACGGGTATCTCTCGCCTGCGCTCCTGAAGGAGCTCGAGGGTGCCGATGCCATCGTGCACGCGGGCGATATCTGCTCGCCGTCGGACTTCCGCACGCTCGAGGATATAGCGCCGCTGCACCTGTGCCTCGGCAATAACGACTGGGCCTACGACTACGGTCCCGCGGTCAAGCGCGCCGTCACGTTCTATGGGGCGGGCATGCTGTGGGAGATCAACCACTACCGCGAGAAGCTCAAGCTGGCAGAGGGCGTGGCCGTGGGCGTGTGCGGGCACACGCATCGTCCGTTCATCGACAACGTGGGCAAGACCATCGTCATGAACCCGGGCAGCCCCACCTATCCGCGCACCCATATGGGCCCCACGATGGGCCGCATCATCTGCGAGGAAGGCGTTGTGCTCGCTGCGGAGATCATCCAGCTCGACAGGTAGCTGGCGGCCGGAGCGGTTCAGCGCGAGCGCTTAGCCTAGTGGGGCTTGTCTCCGTGAGCGAAAACTGAGACTGGGTCATAACAACCGTCTCGATCGAGGTTGAGACGGTGGCCGATTCGTCTACCAGGCAATTCTTCGACAAACCCCGTCTCAATGTGCGTTGAGACTGGCCTCAGAGTCCTCGCAAAGCCCCGTCTCAACACAATCTGAGACTGTATGCAGCCCTGAGGACAGGCGCCGTAGTACACTTGATGCCTACGGAACCGGGGAGGTGAGGCACATGTCGTTCGATCCCAGACGCGAGGATTACCAGCGTCTTGGCCTGCGCTTTGCGCGCGATCTCGATGGGAGCGACCCCGCGGGGGCCGTGCGCGCGTTCTCCACGTTCAGCCGGCGCTTCGCGAGCATGCGCGACACGCTGCCCCAATCCGATGCCGACCGCGCCTTCCACCTGGTTGCCGACGCTGCCGTGATGGTCGACTACCAGCTGCCCTTCGCGCCCGACGAGCAGGTCGAGCCGCTCGTCACGCGCGCCCAGCAGCTGCTCGACGAGGCGATTGCGCTCGATGCCGGCTGCCACGACGCCGTTCGCATGCGCTTCGCCGGCACGCGCCCGAGCTTCGAGACAAGCTACGATTTCCTGCGCGAGCGCGCCCCCGAGGTGCTCGCATCCTGCCGCGCCCAGGCCGAGCGCGATGCGGCCGAGGTCACGGGCGAGCGTGCGAGCCTTGCGGCGGAGATGGCCATGCGCCCCTACTATCGCTGGATGGCCAACCTTGCCGAGAAGGCCCTTATCTGCGGACGCAACCGCGCGTGCATCAAGCTTGCCCACGAGCTGCTCGAGATAGACCCCTCCGATAGGGCCGATGTGCGCTTCACCTGCGCGCTCGCCTATGCCAAGCTCGAGGACCGTCAGGGGCTCGATGCGTTTGCGACCAAGAATGCCCAGCTTGAGCGGGGCATCGGGGCGGAGGACGCATGGATGCTGCTCTCGCGCTGCGCGCTCGCCTACAAGGAGCGTGACTTCGAGGGCGCACGCGGTCAGCTGCGCAAGATCGTCGAGAACTACCCGCGCGCAGCGCTCAACCTTATGGATCAGAAGGAGCTGCCCGAAGGCGTGTTCTCGCGCCTTGCGGTATCGCCTGGCAGCGAGGACGAGCTCGTCCTCGCCATCTCCGAGGGAACGGTGCTGCTCATGGACGGGCGCTATCCCTTCGGCGCGTGGGTCGAGAACGAGGCGCGCGCCTTTGCCACGCCGCAGGACCTGCGCGATCTCGCCCTCGAGAAACGCGGGCAGCGATGAGGGCCCGCGAGGAGCTGGTCGCACGTCTTGCCCAGACCAGGCGCGAAGCGCTCGGCGACATGTCGGATGCGGCCTACGAGGAGCTTAAACTTGCGGTGCAGGAAGCGCCCGAGAGCTTTGTGGACACGGCTGAGAACCAGGCCTTCTCGCTGGTGTGCGCGGCGATCGACCGCTTCGAGCGCGACTGCGCCGACAACGACTTGCTCGATGACGACGAGTACTACAAGGCGCGCGCCAAGCGCCATGCGCGCATGGCGTCGGACTGCGACCAGGTTCTCGCGGTGGACCCCGCGTGTCTTGACGCGCGGCTGCTCAAGGTGCTCGCGAGCGAGGACAACCCCGAGGTTCTGCTCGGCCAGCTGCTCGAGCTGGTTGAGCCGCTCGAGCAGGGCGGGGGAGACGCCTGGAACGACGTCCTGCTCCGTCCCCAGCTGCGCGTGCGCGCCGCGGTTGTGCGCACCTGCATGGAGACGACCCGCTATGGCATGGCGATCGCCCGTGCCCAGGAGATGTTCGAGCTGGCGCCGAGCGATGCGCTGGGATGCCGCCATTCCGCTGCCCTTGCGTACGCGCGGCTTGAGGACGAGGTCGGCTTCGAGGCGCTCGATGCGCGCTTCGACCACAGGAGCAGCGCGTGGTCGCTGCTCGCGCGCGTAATCTTGAACTTCAAGCTGGGTCGCATGGGCGCCGCGCGCCGATCGCTGGCCGGTTTCTCTACGCTTGTCGAGGGCGGGGCGTATGCGTTTTTGCGTCCGGTGCTCATCGATACGTACATGCCAGACAGGCCAGCGGTCGCGCCGTGCTGCTTCCAGGAGGCCATGTTCGCCGTGCACGAGGCCGATCCCATCGTGGTGGATGCGCCCGACATGCCTGCGTGGGCCGAGGCCCAGCCCGACATCGCGCGCGCCGCGAAGGCCTATGCGGATAAATACGGCTACGATTGGTAGAGCTGGGCGTTTTTCTGCTATACTCGCTGTGCTATGTCCCCATCGTCTAGCGGCTAGGACATCGCCCTTTCAAGGCGGTAACCGGGGTTCGATTCCCCGTGGGGGCGCCACGATCACGAAGAGCCTTCCGGCAACGGGAGGCTTTCTTGTTAGATGTGCGGGGAATCGAACCCACCTTTGCCTTTTGAGACAAAAAAA
>CAMNAH010000019.1 GCA_946530775.1 uncultured Coriobacteriales bacterium | reverse complement strand
AAAGGACAGGGCAACATAGAGGAGAAACACGAGGAATCCGCCCCAGGAGAAGCGAGTGCCATCGGTTCCCGGGAAAGCCTCTGCGATGGCGAGCCACGCGGGAACGAACACCACGCGCGAGATGGTGACGATATTCGCAGGATTCATAAGCTTTGGCTTGACGCTCGGCATGGAAAACCACTACCCCTCTCGGACGATATGTCCGATCATCTCATAACAGAACGAATCGATGAGCTCAACTTTGACGATCTCGCCCACCGATGCCTCGCCCTCCTCGATATGGACGACGCCATCCGAATCGGGTGCTTGGAACCAAGCATGCCCGATGAGCTCGAATTCGCCATCATCAAGCTCCTCGACGCCATCAATTATGACATCGCACGTCTCCCCGACATGCGAGGCTGTGGCGGAGAAGCCGGATCTCTCGGCGATGTCGATGAGGCGCTGCGTACGCTCGAGCTTCGTGTCGTCGCCAATCTGGTTGGGAAGCTTGGCCGCACGGGTGCCGTCCTCGGGAGAGAACGCGAAGACGGAGCAGTAGTCGAACGACTGCTCCTCGAGAAATGCGGCAAGCTCGTCGGATTGCTCCTGCGTCTCGCCGGGAAAGCCCGCCATGGCAGTCGTGCGCAGCACCATACCGGGGATCTCCTCGCGCAGGCGTGCGAAGAGTTCACGCAGCTCAGGCGCAGACCCCTTGCGGTTCATGGCGCGAAGGACATCCACCGAGCAATGCTGGATGGGGATATCGATATAGGGAAGCACGGTCGGCAGATCGCGAATGGCGGCGATGAGCTCGTCGGTCATGCCCTCGGGTTGGAGATAGAGCACGCGAACCCAGGCGCCATACGGCGCTGCCACGGCATCGAGGGCAACGAGCAGCTCGGCGAGCGAGGACCGCTCGGCGAAGTCGCTTCCCCACACGCCCGTGTCCTGTCCGATAAGGACAAGCTCGCGAACGCCGCCCGAAAGCAGCGACTGCGCCTCATCGAGGATCTCGTCGAGCGGACGCGAGTAATAGCGGCCCCTGATATAGGGAATCGCACAGAAGGAGCAGAACCTGTTGCATCCTTCCGAGATCTTGATAAAAGCGCTCGAGCCCTGAACCGTGCGGAGCACGCGGGGTGTGCCGCAGGGCGCGTCTGCGATGCCGAGAACCTTCTCGACCACGTCGACGATGCCATCTTCCTCGTCATGGCGCACGAAAGCGGCGACCTCGGGAAGCTCGGATGCGAGCTCGCCCTCGTACCGCGAGGGCACGCAGCCGCACATGATGATGGGCACGGATCGCACGCCCTGCGCTATCTCGTCGGCAAGCTCGAGTGTTGTCTCGATCGACTCGGAGGTCGCCGAAGCGAGAAACGAGCACGTATTGATGATGACGGCATCGGAGTCCTGTACCTCGTAGGCTTCTCCATAGCCTGCGGAGGTAAGCAGGGCGCGCATGCGGTCGGTGTCGACCTCGTTTTTAGCACAGCCCAATGTGATGTAGAGAATCCGCACGGTGATATGCCTAACGATAGTTGGTGAACTGGAGCGGCTGGCCGTAGTCCTGCTCGCGGAGAAACGCGATGACAGACTGGAGGGCGTCCTTGGAGGCGGAGCTCACACGGAGCTTATCGCCCTCGATGGTTGCCTTGACCTTGAGCTTGGTGTCGCGGATATCCTTCGAGATGCGCTTTGCGGTATCGGCGTCGATGCCCTGCACCATGCGACCCGACTGGCGCACCGACATGCCGGCTGCAGGCTGGGGATTGTCCATGCGCAGCGCAGCAAGGTCGATGCCGCGACGCACGAGCTTGGAGCCGAGCACGTCGACAACCTGGCCCGCGACGAAGTCGGAGGGTGCGGTGATGAGGAAGCTGCCGTCCTTGCGCGAGAACTCGATCGTGGCGCCTGCGCCTTTGAGATCGTAGCGCTGCGACAGCTCGCGCACCGTCTGCTGGTAGGCGTTATCAACCTCTTGCATATCGACATCGGAAACGACGTCGAAGCTGGAATCCTTAGCCATACATCCTCCTCTTAGGCTACCCGGTGTAGGGCGTGCCGTCGGCTGCGTTGTACTTCGCGCCCGTCTCCTCGTCGATGAAGTACATGACGCCGTTCTTATCCTGATAAATATCGTAACCATCATAGGTGGTGACAAACTCGTCGCCATCGGAGTTCTTGGAGCCGGGCTCGGGCGACTCGGTTTCGCTCTCCTCGTCGGTCTTCTCGCCATCCTCGCCTTCCGTACCCTCTGCCTTGGCCTTATCGGCTTCGGTCTGCGGAGGGCCATCGACGGTGATGGTACCGACGCCCGAGGACTTCATCTCGAACTGCTGCTGCTCGCCGTTCACGAAGACGCTTACGGCGGAGATGTCACCCGCGCGAACAACGAGCTGGGTCTTGACATCGAAGGTCTGCTCCCAGGGGCCGTTCACCGTATCGGCGATGATGCTCTCGCCATCCGAGATGATCTCGAGCCACGACACCTGACCCTCGGCAACGCTCACCTTGACCATGACGACCGAGGGTGCGGTGGGCGTGGTGATCTCGATGGGGACCTGCTCGCTAGCGCCTGTCGAGGTCGCAGCGTTCTGTCCCGTGTTTGTTTGCGTGGACGTGTCGGACGTCTGGGCAGGCGTCACGCCTACGGTGCGCTCGACCTCGTCTTCGCTACGATCGCTGGCAACGCATCCCCTGATCGACGAGATGACGATGATCGTGAGAACGAGTCCGAGCGCTGCGATAACGGCGAAAAGCGCATGTCGAGAGTCGCTGAACCAGTCGATGATCCCACCGACGATACCGCCAGACGATGACGGACGCGGATTGCGGGCATAGGGATCGCGCCCACGCAGGCGCGTGCGGTCGACATTGGGGCGCTCGAGAGAGGCGATGCCGTGGGAAGACCTTCTCCCCTGCTCGGATGCAGCGGCCTCATACGGAACGGCCTCATCATCGAAAGCCCTGTCATCGATGAACTGATCGCGAGATACGCGCCTTGTGGTGATGTCGTCGCGACGCAGGCCACGTGAGAGGGATGAACGCGAACCGCCGTCCGAACGCTTGCGTGCGGAAGTGGCGCGAGAAGGCCGCCCCGTGGTATATGAGGGATTGTAGGTACGACCTCCCACATAGCCGGTCTGCGAATAATTATTCGTCCCGGGAATACTCGTCGTAGTGGGCACGGGAGCGCCGGTCGAGCGAGAATGCACGCCCGATGTGGTGGCAAAGGCGCCGTAGTCGCCCATGGGACCGCCTGCCGTAGGCAGGTAGGACTGGAGCTGCACGTAGGCTTTGGGCCTCGATTCGCTCTCATTGGGCACATCGTAGCCGTCGATGATGCGGCCGGAGCGCGTATCGCGCGTGCGGCGGCGCAGATCATGCGAGGAGGAGCCGTGGATATACTCGTAGAGCTCCTCCGAATACATATCCACGAGCTCGCGCGGCGAGAGCCCCAGATAGCGCGCATACGATGCAAGCATGCCCTGCGCATAGCCGCTCTTGGGCATATTCTCGAAGTCGCCTTCCTCAAAGGCGATGAGCACAGACTCCTTCAGCTTGAGTACGGAAGAAGCCTGAGAGATGGTGAGACCGAGCTCATGACGCCTATTCTTAAGCGTCTCGGAGAATTTCATACGTGCCACGTTACTCTACCTCCCGATACTGCGCCTCGGCCTGCCTGAGCTCCTCAAGGCCGTCGGCATCGAGCAGGACATCACGGGGTTTCGAGCCGTTAGGAGGTCCTACGACGCCCTTCGACTCGAGCATATCCATGATGCGTCCAGCTCTAGCGTACCCCACTGCAAGCTGGCGCTGCAGTCCGGATGTTGAACCCAACTGCGATTCCACGACAATGCGCGCGGCCTCCCAGATGAGCGGATCATCATCGCGATTCTCGGGATCTCCCGCCGCGCCGGGCTGTCCGGGGGCGACCAGCGAGAGGATGTCCTCGTGGTAGTCGGCCTGAGCCTGGGAGCGGATGAACTCGACGGTCTTCTCGATCTCCTCGTCGGAGACGTAGCAGCCCTGGGCGCGCTTGGGCCTGCGGCCGCGGAGCTTGATGAGCATGTCGCCGTTGCCGAGCAGGCGCTCCGCGCCTGTCTGGTCGAGGATGATGCGGGAGTTCATGCCATTGTCGACCGAGAGCGCCACGCGGTTGTCGATGTTGGCCTTGATGAGGCCGGTGACGACGTCGGCGGAAGGGCGCTGCGTGGCCACGATGAGGTGGATACCCGCAGCGCGGCCGAGCTGCGCGATACGAACGATAGAGCTCTCGACGTCCTTGCCTGCAACCATCATGAGGTCGGCAAGCTCGTCGATGACGATGACGAAGTACGGCATGTGGACGGGCTTGTTCTCGGAATCCTCGAACTTCTCGCCCTTGATGACCTTGTTGTAGGACTTGATGTCACGCACCTTGTAGTGCTCGAACACCTTGAGGCGGCGCTCCATCTCGGTGACGCCCCACTGCAGAGCGCTTGCGGCCTGGCGCGGCTCGGTGACCACGGGCACATAGAGGTGCGGAAGGCCCGCATAGCCGGTGAACTCGACGCGCTTGGGGTCGACCATGATAAGGCGGACCTGCTCGGGCGTGGCGCGCATGAGGATCGACATGACGATGGAGTTCAGCATGACAGACTTGCCGGAGCCCGTAGTGCCTGCGACGAGCAGGTGCGGCAGCGTAGCGAGGTCAACCACGATGGGCTTGCCCTCGGAGTCGCGGCCGAAGGCAGCCTCGAGCGGACCGTCCTGAGCATAGGGCAGCACATCGGCGAGATAGACGGAGTTGCGGCTCTCGTTGGGGATCTCGATGCCCACCTGCGAGGTACCGGGGATGGGTGCGAAGATACGGACCGACTTAGCGGCGAGCGAGAGGGCGATGTCGTCCTCGAGGTTGGTGATCTTGCTCACGCGCTCGCCCTCGCCAGGAGAGATCTTGAACGTGGTGACGGAGGGGCCGGCCGTCCAACCGGTGACCTTGGAGGTGAGGCCGAACTCCTCGAGCGTCGATTGGAGCTTGCGCGCCGTCGCGGCAAGCTCGTCATCGGAGCTGGCCGACTGCGATGAGTTGGGGTTTGAGGCGAGGATGGTGAGCGGAGGGAGCTGGTACGACTCGTCCCCATCGCCCGGGCGTGCGATCGAAGCGGGCTTCTCGGCGAGGAAATCGGGCACCGAAGACTTCTTGGCCTCCGTCTTCTTGGGCTTGCGCTCAAGCTTCGTTGTCTTGATGTCCTGAATCTCCTCGGCGACCGTCTGAGTGGTATCGCCGTAGTCGATGAGGTCGTCATCGAAGGGAAGCGAGGCCACGACAGGCTCGGGCTCGGGATCGAGCAGGCGTGCCTGACGGCGCTTGAGGACGCTCGTCTTGCGCTCGCCGATGAACGAGGTCTTCGCCTCGTCGGATTTGGCAAGCAGGGCCTCCTGCTGCGCCTGGGCACGCGCGCGCTGCTCTGCGGCACGCTCGGCACGCTCCTCGCGGCGTTGCTCGGCACGCTCGCGAACGGCTTCTCCAGCTTCGGATGCGCTGGCGCGCAGCCTGGAAACCGCGCCGGAGATCGAGAAGCCGCACACCACGATGCCGGCAATGATCATGCCGGCGAGCAGGACGTTTCCGATGACGCGACCGACGAGCTTGAGCAGAAGCCACGCGATGCCGCCTCCCACATAGCCGCCGGCGCCCTCGAGGATACCGGGTGTGATGACGGCGTCGGGAGCGAGCTCGGCCTCGGGAAGGTTGATGGAGAGCAGCGCGAGGATGGCGAGCACGATGAGGAGCAGACCTATGGCCACACGGCCCGAGATGGGCCCTTCCTCATCGATGAAGAATGTGGTCGCGAACACGAAGAGGGCAACCGGGAAGAGCAGGGCACCTGCGCCGAAGCAGCTCGTCAGTGCACCCGCCATGGTGCGCGTGACGATGGCCGACGAGGGGCTGATAAGCGAGATGAACAGAGCCACAGCGAGCACGGCAACGACCACGCCCACGATATCGTTCTTGGTGGAATCCCATGCCGACTCGGCAGCGTGCGTTGCACGCTTAGAGGGCAGCTTTGCCTTCGATGATTTGGATGCTGTGTTTGATCTGCGTCTCTGGGCCATTGAACCTTAGACCTCCATCACGACCGGGATCACCATCGGCCTCGTGTGCGTACGCGACCAGAGGAATCCCGACAACGCGCTTCGGACATCTTTGCGGAGCGACTCGAGCGAGGGCTTATCGCCGGCGACGAGGCGCTCGATGGTCTCGCTCACGAGCTTGCGGGCATCGGCCATGAGCTCGTCATCGGTGCCGAACGAGATGCCGCGGCCGCTGATCTCGATGACGTCGATGCGGCGCTTCTTACCGGTAAGCGCGACAACGCAGGTGATGATGCCGTCCTGGGCGAGCTTCTGGCGGTCGCGAAGCACCACGGGGTTGGCGTCGGTGACCGAAAGGCCGTCGACATAGACCACGCCGGAGTCGATGCTCGCTCCCCTATTGACCTTGTGGTTGCGCATCTCGAGCGTGTCGCCGTTATCCATGACGAAGATGTTCTTGGCGGGAATGCCCATCTGCTCGGCGAGCTTGGCATGCGCGCGCAGGTGCATGGCCTCGCCGTGGACCGGCATGAAATACGAGGGCTTGGTCATAGCCATGACGAGCTTGAGCTCCTCCTGGCTGCCATGGCCCGAGACGTGCACGAGGCCGTTCGACTTATCGTGGATATCACAGCCGACCTTGGAGAGGGCGTTGATGATCGAGGTGACGCTCTTCTCGTTGCCAGGAACGGGCGTGGCCGAGATGATCACGGTGTCGGACGAACGAATGGAAAGCGACTTATGCTCGCCGTTCGCCATGCGTGCAAGAGCCGAGAGCGGCTCGCCCTGGCTTCCCGTGCAGAGCACGACGATGCGATCGTCGGGAATGCGGTCGACGTCGTAAGCGTCGATGATGTTGTCGTCGGCGATGTTGAGATAGCCAAGCTGCCGTGCGACCTTGGTGTTGGTGACCATGGAGCGGCCGGTGACGACTACCTTGCGCCCCACGGCAACGCTTGCATCGCAGACCTGTTGCAGGCGGTGGATATGGCTCGAGAACGAGGCCACGAACACGCGGCCCTTGGCGTTCTTGATGATATGGCGCAGCGTCGGGCCCACGGCGGCCTCGGAGCCCGTGAATCCGGGGACGGTGGCGTTGGTGGAGTCAGACAGGAGCAGGTCGACGCCGGCGGCACCGAACGCGTTGATGGCGTTGTAGTTGGGCGTGACGCCATCGATAGGCGTCTGGTCGAGCTTGAAGTCGCCCGTATGCAGCACGGTGCCCGCAGGGGTCTTGAAAAAGACGCCGAATGCGGCGGGAATGGAGTGCGTCATCGAGAAGAACGTGAGCGCGAACACGCCCAGCTTGATGGTGTCGCCGTTGCGCACCTCCTGGAGCTGGGGCTTGATGTTGTGCTCGGCGAGCTTGCCTTCGATGAAGCCGAGGGTGAGCTTGGAGGAGTAGATGGGCACGGACACGTTGAGGTCCATGAGCAGGTACGGCAGCGCTCCCGTGTGGTCCTCGTGGCCGTGCGTGATGACGATGCCGCGAAGCTTGTGCTCGTTCTCGAGAACGTAGGTGTAGTCGGGCAGCACGAGGTCGATGCCGGGCTGCTCGTCATCGGGAAACATGAGGCCTGCGTCGAGCAGAACCATGTCGTTGCCATATTCGAAGACGGTCATGTTCTTGCCGATGCCGTCAAGACCGCCAAGCGGAATGATCTTCAGGGGTGATTGCTTCTTAGCCATGTGAGGCTGTATTCCTTTCGGTGCTACGTTTAAGCACGTAATGGTTCGACATAACTGTTAGAAAGTATACACGAAGGGCAGCTAGAGCGCCATAAGCGCAAGCGCTGCGAGATACCCCGCAAGCGGTTTGGATACAGGCGCTCGCCATAAGTTGAACACATGTGTGGATGGCCGATGGATAAGTCGCGCAGGACCTGTGTTTCTCCCCTATCGACGCTTTTGAACCCAAGAATGTTGGGGATACTGTAAGTGGTCAGACGGCCCGCACAGCCGCACATGAAATGCTTGGAAACGAGACTCGGCCCCAGCTGGAGGGGCCGAGTCTCGTTGTATATGCGATTGATGGTGCCCTCAGAGCCTATCGATTTCCGAGAGCGTCAGCGTGTCGGAAAGAACCTCGACGCAGCCATCAGATCCGGCAACGAATACCCTCACCTCGACATCATCCGACATGCCCGAGAGCGCGCGCTCGAGAACGAATGCCTTGTATCCGCCATCTCCTTCGACGGCGCTCTCTACGGCTTCCTCGCCTTCGACATCTGCAACCTGTGAGGATGGTGCCGAAAGCGTGAAGCATTCGAACACACGCCTCTGAGATGCATCTCCCACCAGCACGTATACGACCGAATCATCCGCAAGGTACTGCTCGTCGATAGTTCCGCTCAGCTGCAGGTACGGGCCATTGAAGCAAACCTCGAGCGACGTATTGGATGCCGCCGTCTCAGCGCCTACAAGCATGCGTATATCGCGTTCTGGAGCTGGCATATAGGGCGGATTCTCCGCGAACATAGAAAGATGGCGCTCCGCACGGAGAATCACCACGTCGCTTGCTTTGTGCTCGACGATCGCCATGAGGTTGTAAGGGATCAGCTTGGAGAAAAACGCCTGCTCGTATGCACTTGCCATGAACGGCAGCAGCGCATTGCCAAAGGAGTCGCGATACATCACGAGCGATCCCGTTGCGCCGCGTGTCGTGGAACGCGTCTCGATGGCCGTGTCCTCGACGCTCACCGCATCATTTGAGATCTCATAGCCGAATGCCCGCGCATAGTCGGGCTGGGATTCGGGCTGGGCAGAGAGCGGGGTCACCATCTCGGCAAGGTCGCCGACAACGGCCTTCTCCCCCACCGTTGCGTCGGAGAAGTCATCGTGGGCATGTCCCAGGGCATCGGTAAGCGCATTGTATGCAAGGCGTGCGCCCTCGTCGGACCAATGGGTATCGGTAGCAAGGTAGAGCGTCTCGTCGGATGCGCCGAGCACCTCGAAGAGGTCGACGTAGTTCACACCCATCTCGGAACATGCCGTGGCAAGGCGCTCGGCGTTGGACGGCCCTTCTCCCGCGCGCTCGTAATACGGCATGTGCTCGGGATAAAGCGACGCCTTGTTGGGCGCGATGGCAACAACGAATCCAGAACCATACCCTTCGACGTATTCCTGAGCAAGTGCGAGGTTATGGGCCGCATTGAAGATCGCGCGGTCGCTCATGGGCGCGGTGCGCTGGTAATCTGCAAGGGAGCCGGAGTAGTAGAGCCAGCCCTCTGAACCCACCACCACGTTCGAGACAGCCGATTCGCCCAATGCTGCTGCCTTAAGACGAGCGTCGGCATCCACGAGCTGGTTGCGGAAGGCATAGTGGTCCTCGAACCAGTCACCCCACTGCGCAAGGTAAGAGAGATTTGGAGTGCCATCTTCCAAGGTGAGCGCGGGGAGCTCTGCCAGCTGCTTCTTCTCTGCGGACTCCGTGGTTGGGGCCACGAGCATCCCCGTGAAGGGCGCAATCAGCATGGCCATTATGAGCGCGATGAAAGCGACGCTGAATGCCGAACCCTTATGCTGATCATCTGTAAGGTGCTGTGCCATCGTCGCCTCCCTAGAACCTGAAATAGATGAACGGGTTGTAGCCGCCTCCTGCAAGCTGCAGCAGGCAGAGCGCCAAAAGCACGAATGCGCCCACATAGCTGAGGACGTTGAGCGTTCGCTCGAAAGCATGTCCTTCGGTCGCCTTCTGAACGGACGTGCGAACGGGCTGGGAGAAGACGAGGCCGCATGCGAGCGCGATCAGGAAGCTAGGGGTGAGCTGACGCATAAGCTCGACCATCGACTGGCTGGTAAAGGAGAAGCCGGTGAACATGGCGGAGATGACCTGAGCCGCCTGTCCGAGCGTATCAGCGCGGAAGACCACGAACGCAAGCGTCACCACAAGCAGCGTGTAGAAGTGTCCCAGCCACCGCGGAAGCTGCCGCAGCTTGGGAACGAATTCCTCAAGCATCGAGAAGGCGCCATGAATGATCCCCCACACCACGAACGTCCAGCTCGCACCGTGCCACAGACCGCAGAGCAAAAAGACCGCCCACTTGTTGAAGGCGGTACGTGCACGTCCCTTGCGGTTTCCGCCCAGCGGGATGTAGAGGTATTCCTTGAACCACGTGGAGAGGCTGATGTGCCACCTGCGCCAGAACTCCTTGATGCTGGTCGAGGCATACGGGTAGTCGAAGTTCTCCATGATCTGGAAGCCGAACATGTGGCCGAGGCCGATGGCCATATCGGAATACCCTGAGAAGTCGAAGTAGATCTGGAGCAGATACGCGATGGCGGCAAGCCAGGCGGACCCTGCGTTAAGCAGGCTCGGACCGAGCGCATAGAGGCTATCGACGCATGTGGCCATGGCGTTCGAGATGAGGACCTTCTTGGCCATGCCGTAGCAGAACCTGCGCAGTCCCTGAGCGATCTCAGCCGCATCGAGCGAGCGATTGTCGATCTGGGCCTCGATGTCGTGGTACTTGATGATGGGGCCGGCGATGATCTGCGGGAAGAACGAGATGAAGAGTAGAACCTTAGGGTAGCCATCCTCGCCCGAGACATCACCGCGGTAGACATCGATTACATAGCTGAGCGCTTGGAACGTGAAAAACGAAATGCCTAAGGGAAGCGCGATTCCCGGAAGCGGCAGAGAAAGGCCTGCAATGGCGTCGATTGTCGAGACGAACATGTCGGCGTATTTGAAGACGCCGAGCATGCCGAGGTTAGCTACGACGGCTAAGGTGACGAGCGCTTTGCGCGGGGATCCTTCGGCACGCGCCATGAAGCGGCCCAGCAGCCAGTTAACCACCGTGGAAGCCAACATGAGGAGGATGTAGACCGGCTCGCCAAAGGCATAGAACACAAGGCTGGCAACGATGAGAAGCCAGTTGCGGACACGCAGCGAAGGAATGACCGCATAGAGGATGAACGTAACCGGAAGGAAGACGCAGAGAAATGTGAGCGAGCTGAAGACCATAGGCACCATCGAATCGAAGGGGTTTGGCGCTGCTATTGTATCCGAGACTATTCGAGATTGACGTCTTCGCAGGTATTGTTCTGAGATTTGAAAAGAATGCCGGCCCCATATGGGGCCGGCATCAATTAACTGGCCTTGTAAGCTCAGGCTTTACGCGTTGTGACGACGGCGCGGACGAGGACCGTCGGTCTTCTCGGCGCGCTTGTCGTTGTTGCGGCCAGGACGCGGCGCGGCTGCGGGGGCCTCGGGCTTGTCGAGACGATCGAGGCTGATCTTGCCCTTCTCGTCGACATCGATGACCTTGACCTTGACCTCGTCGCCGATGTTCAGGACATCCTCGACCTTGTCGACGCGGCCCTGGGCAACGCGGGAGATGTGGAGCAGGCCGT
>CAMNAH010000018.1 GCA_946530775.1 uncultured Coriobacteriales bacterium | reverse complement strand
CGCGTCGTCGACAACAAATACGAGATCATCGCCGCCATCGGCAAGGGCGGCATGTCCAATGTGTGGCTCGGGCGCGACCGTCGCCTCGACAAGCTGTGGGCGGTCAAGGAGATCAAGCCAAACGTAGCGGGCGCCCAAGGCGCTGCGAACCGCCAGGCCATCATCGACGAGGCAAACTTCATGAAGCGCCTCGACCACACCGCCATCCCGCGCGTCGTCGACATCATCGATACGGGCGCTGCCATCTTCGTGGTGATGGACTACGTCAACGGCACGTCCCTCAGC
This sequence comes from uncultured Coriobacteriales bacterium, assembly GCA_946530775.1. Next base: position 11,433 of record CAMNAH010000018.1, on the reverse strand, counting down.
AAGGTCATGCGCCAGCAGAAGGAGCCGTTCCAGCAGGAAGAGGTCATCGACTGGGGCATCCAGCTCTGCGACGTGCTGGGCTATCTGCACAATATCCGCCCGCCCGCCGGCTACCCGGTCGTCTACCGCGACCTCAAACCGAGCAACGTGATGCTCCGCGATGACGGCCAGGTCAAGCTCATCGACTTCGGCATCTCGATGGAGCTGCTCCCCACGGGGCCCAGCGACGATCGCGTCATCGGCACCGGCGGCTACGGCGCTCCCGAGCAGGTCGATGCCGACGTCCACAAAACCACGCCCGTCGATACGCGCGCCGACATCTATGCTCTGGGAACAACCTTGTATTCGCTGGTCACCGGCCATATTCCACGAGCCGTGAAGGACGAGCGCGGCAAAACCGTGATCGACTTCGACATCAAGCCTATCCGCGACTGGAATCCGCAGCTATCCGACGGCCTCCAGGCGATTATCGAGCGCGCCACCCAGCGCGACCCCAACGAGCGCTACCAGACCATCGAGGAGATGCGCTACGACCTCGAGCACTACAAGGAGCTCACGGCCGAGTACCGCGCAACCCAGAAGGCCAAGGTGAACGGCTTCTGGGCGCGGGTGCGTGTTGCGGCGGTTGCCGCCGCCGCGGGCATCGCCTGCCTTGTGGGAAGCTCGATGGCGCGCAACTCCAACTACGACACCCTCGTGCACGAGGCATCGCTCGCCTCGACCGACGAGCGCAGCGTGTCCGTCGTGCAGAGCGCGGACGGCAAGAGCTTCTCCCGCACCGCCGACGCTTCGGAGGCGGAGGAGGCCCTGCTCGCCGCCATCGATCTCGATCCCACGCGCATCGAGCCCTACCAGCAGCTTCTGCGCGTCTACCAGGCCGACCAGGTGTTCACGCCCACCGAATCGCGCCGCTGGACGGAGCTTTGGCAACGCCACGGGCGCGACATTGCGGGTAACGCTCAGTACGGACGCCTCTGCTACGATGCCGGCGTGCTGTATCTCTGCTATTACGACTACATGGGCATCAAGGATGTGCAGGCGGACGCTGCTGCGGGCATCGTGGTCGCCTCCGGCCAGGGCGCCATCCAGAATGCATCGCGCTCAACAGAGTGGTTCTCCCGCGCTAAAGACGCGGCCTCGGCCGATCCCGAGAACCATTCCGGCCTGCAGGTCGACGAGAACATCGACGAGCTCGCCGCCCTCGAGGTGTACGAGACCATCGGCGCCTTCTACGATACGTTCACCTCTGCGGGATTCGAGGGCCGCGACGTGACCGCTGCCAGCATGTCCTATTGGCAGAGCCTTTGGGCGGCCATCATGGGCGATGGCGGAGAAGATCCGGTTGTCCTGCAGTCCTCTGCAATGGTGCAGCTGCGCCTCTACCAGGTGGCCTTCGAGTCGATCAGCTCGCCCACGTATCTCGCGGCGTTCAGGCAGGCCGGCGTGAGCTCGAGCGACGTGTCGGATCTTCTCGAGACGATCTTCGAGCGCATGGACAGCCAGGAGTTCCGCAACTTCGTCGAGACGAACCCCGCGGCAACCGAAGCCCTCTACAACCAGGTGATGGATGGCTACGACGAGGCTCTCGCCAACATCGCCCGCACCTACAGCAGCCCCACCACACGCGTACGCGGAACGTCCGAGGAGGGTGGTGAGTAGCATGTCGCTCCAGGTCATCTTGAGGATCATCGGCATCGCGGCCCTGGTCGTGGCCCTGCTCTTCGCCATCCTCGCGGTCCACTATTACCTCACCAACAACATCCGCGCCGTCATGGACGATCTCAGCGGCAAGGCGCGCGCAGCAGGCGTGGCGGGTGCCCGCCGTGCGATCGCATCCGATCAGCGGCGCAGCGCTCCGGCGCTCGGGCGCACCGTTGCGCCCGCGGAGAAATCCACCGTCGAGCCCGAACCTACTCCGGCCGCCGAGGAGCCGGCAGCGCAGGAACCCGTCTTCATCGACGAGGACGACATGGGCACCATGGTGGTCGATTTCGACTTCGGGGCCGCTCAGGCCGAGGGGCCGTCGGCAAGCCCCGAGCGCGTGCCCGCATCCGCATCTGGCTCGGAACCCGCGGCGGGCAGCATCGCGTTCCGCGTGGTAAGGACCATCATGCTCTGCGATTCCGACAAGATCATCGCAGCTAGCGAGGGGATATCTCAATGAAGCACAGAAGCAGACAATCGGTGGGGCGCGCCCGTACGCAAACCGCTTGGGTTCCGCTGGACAGATGCATCCTGCACATGCTCCTTGCGGCGGTTCTGGCGCTCTCATCGGTGCCCAACGCGGCGGTTCGCGCGTTTGCGGAGGAGCTCACACCGGAGGCGCCGGTGGAGCAGCCTTTGGAGACGTTTGGTGAAACACCGACAACCCCAGACCCCGAGCCGGACCCTGAGCCCGAGCCGACCCAGGAGCCGGAGCCCGCGCCCGAGCCTGAACCCCAGCCCGAGCCTGAGCCCGAACCCGAACCCGAACCCGGACCTGCTCCTGCGGGTGGTGCCGCAGCTGCTGAAGAGCCTGCCGCAGTGGAATCGCAGGAGCCGGCTGTTCCTGCGAGTGCCCCCACCACGCGCGGCATCCTGCGCGCTCCCGCAGCCGACACGGTATCCGTGACGGCCATCGGCGTCACGAGCGCGGATACGCCGCTTGACGATGGAACCTATGAGGCGCCTTTCGAGGTGGTGGCCGTTGTCACAGGCACCGACATCACGGCCGATCTCCCCACGGTCACGCTCACGCGTACCGACAAGGACGGCCACGTGCACTACGACACGTATGTTCCGACGGTCGAGAAGTGGGAGCATATCGGCGCCAGCTGGTACGCAACCGTGTACGCATCAAAACCGGGCACCTACACGGGCCTGAGCGTCTCGGGTGGGTCCTGCACCTACGAGGGCTCCACGGCGGAGCTCAGGGGTTCGGCGAGCTTCAGCCCCCAGTTCACCATCGCCGGCCTCTTCAACCTTGCGTACGTCGTGCCCATCGATGAGCACGGCGACGAGATTCGCGACGATGGCAACAGGATCGATTTCCTCGAAGTGACTTCCAAGACGGTCGTCAATGCGCATGCCCTCAAAGTGGTGATCTCCGCTGACACGCTGTCGTACACCTCGGATCCCGAGACCTCGAAATCGTATGCAGCGCTTGTCGATTTCAAGGGAAACATCATCGAGCTTCAGCCCTTCGAGCCCGAAGCGGGCGAGGAGCACTCGTACGTAGCCGTGCTCGACGGTTTCAGCGAATCGAGCACCGACAGCGGAATCCCCGACGGCATCTACGGCGTGATGGTCTTTGCAGAGAACGAGTCGGGCAAACGACTCGTCGACGATGAGGGCAACGAGTTCGTGCTCGTCTGTGCGCGACAGGAAACGCAGGACGATGGCACCAAGAAGCCCATCCCCGACAGCTGTCTGGTCATCTCGAACTCGAAGCCGGAACTCAAGGTGGAGTACCCCCACAACCGTGCCTCATCGACCTACACGCCCGACAACCCCCTCAATGCCCGGATCGCAACTGTTCCCGAGAAGATCGATTTCTTCTCGTTTGAGCCCGAGGTGACCATAACCATCTCCGATCTGGCGATCGACGAGAACGCCACCAAGGTGTTCGGCGTGTCGCTTGCCGATCTGTACCACGATCCCTCGACCGCCATACCGGGCATTCCCTGCTCCGTTACCCTTTCAACTAGGGATAACGGTGCCAGCGAGATCATGATCGTCGCAACCTGCTCGGATGGCGTGTACGATGCCTCCACGGTTGCGGTGGTGAAGGGCGCGGCCGATGAGGCTGTCACCGCGGTCCTCAAAGATGCCTCGGGCACCCCGCTCGACATCACGCACTTCATCGTCGACCTCGAAGCCCCGCAGGTAACCGCTGCCGAGCTCGGGTTCCCGCCCTTCAATCTGGGAACCGACGCAAGTGGGGCAGACATCGTGAACGGTGCCGACAACAACGGCAACCGCATCTATATCGTGGCGGCGGAAAGGGGCATCGATCCCACGAGCATCGTGCTCGCCATCGACGAACCCCATGGCATCCGCTCCGTCGAGATCATCGACACCAGCAACACCTATGCCGCGTATCTGGGCGGCTTTGCGAGCGTGCTCGAGAGCGGCAACGCCGGCCTCACCGACGCTTCCCACACGGGAAGCTATGATCTGACGGTCATCGACCACCTCGTCGACGGCCTCGAGTTCCCCGACGACGTGACGTTCGTCATCACCGACTTCGCGGGCAACCAATACGGCTGGTCCATGCTCGGCCAAGGCTGGTCGAGCAAGGTCGACGACAGCAGCATCGTGCAGAAGCCCAACGCAGATCTGCACTACGACCTGGGCGGCGACGTTACCGACATGCTTCACCCCACGCTCCTCGTACCCGATGAGACCGACCCCGCGCTTATCGTGAACGGCCCCGCAGACAGAACCGATGCCGTCAAGCCCGCATACGCGCGCATCTTCGACGAGGGGCAGAAGGTCTCGCTCGTCCTGACCGAGCTCAACCTCAAGTACCTCCTGGGCTTCGAGGGCGGAAGCGCGCTCTTCGATCCCAACGGCTTCGTTACCGGCACCTTCGCCGGCCTCGACCCCGATCGCTCCGTGCTCACCTACACCTTCACGCCGGGAACCGACGGCGCCACTCCCGTTACCACGACCATCCGCGTGAGAGGCCTCATCTCCGATACCTCGAACCCCGCACGCTTTACCTGGGAGACCACGTTCACGGCAGATGGCGACTATGAGGTTTCGGGCGAGTTCTCCGACATCGCGCGCAACAGCTCAGGCGCCCAGACGGTCGAGAAGTTCACCGTCGATACAACCGCGCCGGAGCTCACGGTGACCTACGACAACGACACGCTGGAGAACGGATACTGCGCCAACACGCGTACGGCGACCATCACCGTGGTCGAGCACAACTTCGACCCCGATCTCTTCCAGATTAGTGTGACGGCTACCGGCGGTGCGCAGGGCATGGCCGTGCCCGCGCCGAGCGCATGGACGGATGCCGGCGACACGCATACCTGTACGGTCGCCTTCACCGAGGACGGCACCTACTCGCTCTCCGTAAGCGGGGAGGACAAGGCCGGCAACCAGGCCACCCCCTATGCGTCGGGCTCTTTCTCCATCGATACCGAAGCGCCCGACATCGCGCGCTACTATGCGCACGGTGCCGCGCCTGCGAGCTCCTTTGATACCGATTCGCCCGTTGCGGAGCTTCCCGAGGCAACCGGAACCTACGATGACGGGTCGGGACCCATCTATTTCTACTCCCACGCCATCACCGTCGATGCGAAGGTGCAGGACCGCTCGTTCGACGGGTCCGCTACCAAGGTCTACCTCTCGAAGGATGGAACCGAAACCGAACAGAGCATCGCTTGGGAGCGGCAGCCCGATGAGGCGGGCGCCAACGGCTACGAGCTCTACCGGATGACGGTTCCCTATACCGCCGACGGCGAGTATCTGGCACCGCATGTCGTCTCGACCGACCTTGCCCAGAACACCTCGGATAACGATACGGTCGCCCAGGCGGTCCGCATCGTGGTCGATCTCGAACCGCCCGCGGTCAAGGTCGATGTCGATACCGCGCCGTCTGCCCAGGGCACAAGTGGCTCGACAGACCCCGTGAACTTCTACAACCAGACCACCACGCTGACCGTCACGGTGAGCGACGCGCACAAGCTGCGTGCGGTCGAAGTCGATGACCCCGATGGGCTGTACAGCATCTCGCAAGCGGACGCAGCTGCCGAGGGAAAGGATCAGGTCGTCCTGACGCTTGCCCTCAAAGATGGAACCGATGCCAACGACGGGGAGTTCGATCGCCCGGTCAAGCTGATCGCCGAGGACCTCGCCGGCAACAAACGGGTGTGGACCATCGACCATGAGGGCACGGTAACGCTCGATAAGGTCGAGACGTCCGCGGCGAATGCGGCCATCAACGGCGGGACCGAGCACCCCGTCTCGCTGATCCAGGATACCGTGGCGCCGATCGTCTCGCTTTCCGGCGCGACGGCGGGCACCTACTACAACTCCCCGCAGGCGGTGACCGCTTCCGTCACAGAGTTCTGCATGGATTACCTGCAGCTGTTCGACGGTGGACGCGCCATCGTCACCGTGACCACGCGGCCTGGCATGGCTGGCGCAGCAACCTCGACCACCACCATCCCCGCGTCCGCGTTCACGGGCAGTCGCCCCGACTACACCTACCTCCAGACCTTCGATGCGGACGGGCACTACTCCCTGACCGCGCAGTTCTCGGATTTCGCGGGCAACATGTCCAACACGGCTGCCATCGGCGAGTTCACCATCGACATGACCCCGCCCATGATCTCGGTCGAGTTCGACAACAACAACGCACGCAACGCCAAATACTACAATGCGCCGCGCACCGCCACCATCACCGTGACCGAGCACAACTTCGATCCCGGTCTCATCAACATCAATACGACCGGCGCAATAGGCGGCTGGGCCACCAACGGAGACGACCACATCTGCACGGTCTACTTCGGCGAGGGCAGCGCGCACACCCTCACGGTTAACGGAAGCGACCTCGCCGGCAACCAGGGCAACGAGTTCACCGAGCCCGAGTTCGTGGTCGACCTTACGGCGCCAACGATCACCTTCGCGGGAACCGCGCAGCGCCTCGGCTACCTCACCGACAACGCATCCGAGGGCCTGCACAACGCGTACCTCGGCACCCTCGAGGATTTCAACGCCTATAACGGCGTGGTCGTTCCCACCATCACCTACTCGGATAACGAGGTCCTGAGTGCGGCGGACCTTGCCTTCACGATCGTGGGCAGCAAAAACGGCGAGGAGGTCGCCGTCGAGACCTACATGTCGGACGAGGCCAAGGATATGACCACGACCTTCCGCGACCTGGGCTACGTGGGCCCGGACGCGGGCGACGGCTCCAATTGGGATGAGTTCTACGTCGACGATTACGACGTCGATGCCGACGACATCTACACCCTCTCCGCAACCATGACGGACCAAGCGGGCAACGAGGCCGAGGCCGAGCTGGTCTTCTCGGTTAACCGCTACGGCTCGAACTACGTGGTCTCGCTTGTGGGCCTCGATGCCCAGGAGGAGGCGCGCTACGAATCGACGGGCATGCTCTCCGAGGCGCCCACCATCGTCGTGCGCGAGATCAACGTCTCGGGCGTGAACGATCGCGACGAGAACGGCAACCTCGTGGCCGACAACCATCACGTGCAGAAGGAGTTCGCCAACGCCACGTCCGCCATCGCGCTCAGCGACGGTCCCGGTGCGGGCTACGGTCTTGTTGCCATCGACAACAGGGACCAGGAGGTCGGCTGGAGCGAGTACATCTATACCATCCACAGCGGCAACTTCGGTGAGGGTTCGGATTCCGACAACAACGATCGCGGCCAAGGAGCCTATCGCGTCAACGTCATGAGCGATGACCGTGCGAGCAACGCCAACAGCACGGCCGCCTACTGGGGCTCCGATGCGGCGCGTGCGCAGGCGGCGGCCATGGGCTCCACCACGGAATTCGTGCTCGACGAGCTCGCGCCGGTCATCGACGACCTCGACCTTCCCGAACATCTTTCGGCGGGCGCCGTCTACGAGGCGTCGTTCCACGTGACCGACGACATCACCTCCGGCAACCAGGTGCAGGTGTTCATCGACGGCGAGGAGCTTGCCGCGTCGGAGCTGAACGGTCCCGTGGGCGGCGCGGGCACCTACACGTTCTCGATCGACGCCCGCGCCTTCGACTGGTCGCGCGACGTCCGCATCGTGGTCACCGACTATGCGGGCCGTGTGGCCGAGGCCGGCAACGGCACCTGGTTCTGGCAGTCGAGCTTCATCCCCGAGGGCCTTGCCGCGACGGGAGTCGCTGCGGTCGCCATCGCGGGAGCCGTTGCCGCACGCAAGCGCAAGGCAGCTCAAGAGCCCGAGCTTCCCGTATAGAAGCACCCCGTCCGGGCGCCCCGGCGCTCGGACGGATGTCCGTCCCGCTCGACCTGGCAAGGAGGGATCCTCATGCTTCAGCCGCTGCTCATCTCGCTGAGGATGGGTGACAAGAACTGGGGATTTGCCGTGGACGGCACCGCCCAGTCGATGGTGTGGATCGGCTTCTCCGATACGGCCGACGCCGACAACGCCATCGCCGTGGCCGTCTCCACCGATTCCGAGACGGTTCTCCAGCCGCGCCGAGCCTACCATCTGGTGAACGACGCAGGCGAGGACCTGACGGCCGTCGCGCTGGGCGGGAGCGGCAGCACGATGGTCCACGTGATGGGTCCCGGCATCGATGGCAGGGCGCACATCCATGTGCGCACCGTCACCGAGGGCATGAAGCACTACCAGAAGCTGGTGTTCACCAAAGATGCCCAGCTCACCATTGGCAGCGATCCCCACTGCAGCATCGTGTACGTCAATCCGCTCGTGGCGGCCCAGCACGTGCAGATGGTCTATCAGGCGGGCTCGTTCTACGTCAAGGATATGGATACCGGAAACGGCACGCTGCTCAACGGCACCTACATGCCGCCGCTCCAGCCCTATGAGCTCAAGGTGGGCGACGTTCTGCAGATCCTCGATCTCACCATCGTGGCTGGCAAGGGGTTCCTCTCGCACAACAGCCCCGACGGCCTCATGCTGCGCAATGTTCCGGGCGCCCGCCATATCACGCACGAGACGTTGCGCAACCAGTTCCAGGTGACCGAGCGTGCAGGCGACGACCTGCCCCTCTTCTACCCAGCGCCGCGCCTCTCGCGCACCGTCACCGAGTTCGAGCTCGGTGTGGACGATCCGCCCCAGAAGAAGGAGCCGCAGGACCAGTCCGCCCTCATGGCGCTCGGTCCCTCGCTCTTCATGGGCATGTCGTCCGTCGTCACGGCGGCGAACTCCATTTCCCAGGCCATGAGCTCGGGCGACCCCATGCGCGCGCTGCCCTCCGCGGTCACTGCGCTCTCCATGCTGGGCGGCTCGGTTATATGGCCCAGCATCTCGCGCAAGCACAAGCAGAAGAACGAGCAACGTGCCGAGGAGCGCCGCCAGCGCCGCTATGTCGATTATCTCGACGGCATCGAGAACCAGCTGCTCAACGAGGCGGACGAGCAGAGCGCGATCCTGCGCGAGAACCGCCTGCCCATGGAGGAGATCGTCGAGCGCGCCCACAACCTCTCGCCGTTCATGATGAACCGCCTCTCCACGCACGACGACTTCATGGAGCTGCGCGTGGGCGTGGGCGACGTGAAGCTTGCCTCCAAGATCAAGTGGCCCCAGCATCGGTTCTCGCTCACCGACGACCCGCTGCTCACCAAGGTGGAGGAGCTCTCCCAGAACCCGCCGTACCTCGAGGGCGTCCCCGTGGCCTTCAACCCCGTCGAGCACTTCGTCGCGGGCATCGTGGGCGACCGCGGCCTCGGGTGGGCGTTCCTGCGCGGCCTTCTCATGCAGGTGTGCTCGTATTACAGCTACCAGGATGTGAAGATCGTGCTCGTGGGTTCCGAGGCGGAGCGCTCAGAGTGGGGGTTCCTCACATCGCTGCCGCACGTCTACGACGACGCAGGCGAGAAGCGCAGCATCGCCCTCTCGATCGACGGGGCAATCGGCGCGAACCAGCTGCTCGCAGGCGAGTTCGAGCTGCGCTCGAAGAAGAAGGACGACGAGGGTCCCGCCGCATCGGGCACCTATTACCTCGTCGTCTGCGCCGACAAGGAGCTCGCCGAGTGCATGGATGCGCTGCACGACATCGCCGAAGCAGGCAAGAACCTCGGGTTCTCGCTGCTCTATCTTGCCGACAGCCTGCACGCGCTGCCGCGCGACTGCACCTACATCATCGACCTCGCGCGCGAGACCGACCGCTACTTCACGTCGCAGGTCCGCGATGAGCGCACCGCCGCACGCAGTGCGTGCATGTTCGAGCAGAGCGACGTCACGGGAACCATGGTCGATTTCGACCCCGACATCATGGTCTCGCCCGCCAATGCCCGCGCCTTCTCGCTCGACCTCGCCCGCGTGCGTCTCGATGTGGCCGCCGAGCGCTCGCAGATGCCCACCTCCGTGGGATTCCTCGAGATGTTCCACGTGGGCAACGTGGCGCACCTCAACATCGCTCAGCGCTGGGCCGAGAACGACGGCTCGCGCTCGCTCGCCACGCCGCTCGGTTTCGACGAAGCGGGCAGCCATGCCCTGCTCAACCTGCACGAGAAGATCCACGGCCCGCACGGCCTCATCGCCGGCACGACCGGCTCGGGCAAATCCGAGTTCATCATCACCTACATCCTCTCGATGTGCGTGAACTACGCACCCGACGAGGTCGCCTTCGTGCTTATCGACTACAAGGGCGGCGGCCTGGCCGGCGCCTTCGAGAACGAGCGCTACCACCTGCCGCACCTGGCCGGCACCATCACCAACCTCGACGGCGGTGCCATCCAGCGCAGCCTCGTGTCCATCCAGTCGGAGCTCAAGCGCCGCCAGGACATGTTCAACAAGGCGCGCGACATCACGGGCGAGTCCACGGTCGACATCTACAAGTACATCTCGTACTACCGCCAGGGCGTCCTCAAGGAGCCGCTGCCGCACCTGTTCGTCATCGCCGACGAGTTCGCCGAGCTCAAGCAGCAGGAGCCCGAGTTCATGGACGAGCTCGTCTCCGCAGCCCGTATCGGCCGCTCGCTGGGCGTGCACCTCATCCTTGCGACGCAGCGTCCCACAGGCGTGGTCAACGATCAGATCCAGGCGAACTCCAAGTTCAAGATCTGCCTCAAGGTGGCCGACGCCGGCGACTCGAAGGAGATGATCCGCCGCTCCGACGCCGCCGAGATCAAGCGCCCCGGCCAGTACTACATGCTCGTGGGCTACAACGAGAGCTTCGGCGGCGGTCAGGCGGCCTATGCGGGCGGCAAATACGTCGAGAAGGCCCAGTTCGAGCCCAGGATCGACAATGCGGTCGACCTGCTCGACAGCGAGGGCACGGTGATCACCACCCTGCGTCCCTCCGTCGTGGCCAAGAAGAGCGACAAGAGCGAGCTCAACGCGGTGCTCGAGCAGCTCATCAAGACGGCCGACGGCCTGGGCAAGCATGCGCAGCGCCTGTGGCTCGAACCGCTGCCCGTCCGCGAGACCTTCGATCAGATCGCCGCCAAGTACGGCCCCGCCCCCACCGACGGCCTCACCTTTGTGCTGGGCGAGGTCGACGACCCCATGCGCCAGAACCAGTTCAGGCGCGACGTCAACCTCGTCGACACCGGCAACATCATGTTCTACGGTATGCAGACCTCCGGCGTGGGCGAGCTCGTGGCGGGCATCGTGTACGACCTCGCCACCCGCTATGCCGTGCGCGACTTCTGGTTCTACGGCATCGACCTGGGCACCGGCTCGCTGGCGTCGCTCAGGGAGCTGCCGCAGTGCGGCGGCGTCTGCGTGGCGGGCGAGGACGAGCGCATCGAGAACCTCTTCAAGCTGCTC
>CAMNAH010000017.1 GCA_946530775.1 uncultured Coriobacteriales bacterium | reverse complement strand
CCTGAACGACGCGGTGGCCGATGCCGATGAAGTCCTTGCCGGTGGCGTTGATGATATCGATGACGTACTGCATGGCGGTCTTGTGATCGGGCAGCGGAGCCTCGATCTTCTGCTTGCCGTCCGTCGCGATGGACTCGTAGCCCACGAACGAGCCGTCGATGCCGATGCGCTCGCAGTTGCCCTTGGCGTACACCTCGCGGGTGTCGACGTCGAGAAGCTGGAACTTGAGCGAGGAAGAGCCTGCGTTGATAACCAGAACGTTCATGGGACTCCTTAATCTATGGATGGAAGTGCAGCCGTCTAATGATACCGCTTTACCCTTTGGCGATTCGGGCTGATATTCGACCTCACGCTTTGGCGATAAGTCCCTCGCCGAGCGAGGCTCCGCCCAAGATGTGCATGTGCAGATGCATGACCGTCTGGCCGCCGTCTGCGCCGGTGTTCATGATGCAGCGGAAGCCCGTCTTGTCGATGCCGGTCTTCGCGGCGACCGCCTCGACGGCCTTTGCCATGGAGCCGAGCACCTCGGCGGGAACGCCGTCGATGATGTTGGCGTAGTGCTTCTTGGGCACCACGAGCACGTGGATGGGAGCCTGCGGGTTGAGGTCGTCGAAGGCGACCACGTTGTCGTCCTCATAGCGGAACTCGGTGCCGAAGGCGCCGCTTGCGATCTTGCAGAAGATGCAGTCGTCCATGGTCATGCCCTTTCTATGCGGTTGCGTTCTCATCAGCCGGCGTGCCGTCGTCGAGGAGCTTGCGCACCTTCTGCTCGGCCTCCGCCAGGCGGGTTTTGAGGCTCTTCAGGAGCTCGACGCCGCGCTCGTAGGTCTTGAGCGAATCCTCGAGCTCAAGATCGCCCTGCTCGAGCGAGCGCACGATCTGCTCGAGCTCGATGGACGCCTCCTTGAAGCTCATCTCGTCGATGCTGCGGTATGCGGTATCACTCATGGTCGTTTCTCCCCTCGTGGGTTGCGGTAACCGTGGTCTGGATGCTGCCGTCGGCAAGCTGGATGGTGAGGGCGTCTCCCACGTGCGCCTGCGTAGGTGAGCTCACCACGTGGCCCTCCTCGGAACGCACGATGGCATAGCCGCGCCCGAGCACGGCGAGCGGCGAGAGCGCGGCGAGCGCTGCCGATAGGCGCTCGATATGCGCAGACGGCGCCTGGCAGATGCGCAGGGCTGCCGCATCGAGCTTCGTCGAGAGCATGGCCGTCCTCGTGGCATGGACGTCGACGAGATGCGGGAGGACGGTGTAGAGACGCTCCTCCGCATGATCGAGGTCGCGCGCGCGGTCATCGAAGATGCGCTGCGGAATCGCGCCCAGGTGCTCCTCGATGCGCGCGAGCTCGCGTTTGCGCTCGTCGATGAGGGCGTAGGGGCTCGTGAGGCACGGACGCGAGGCGAGCGCCGAGACGGACTGGCCGAGTTGCGCAAGCTTTCCCTCCATGGAGCTCGCGAGGCGGCGCGCGCGGTTCTCGCAGGCATCTGCAAGCTCCTGCATGCTGGGCGCTACCTGCTCAGCGGCGGCCGTGGGCGTGGAGGCGCGCAGGTCGCTCACCATATCGGCGATGGAGGTATCGGGCTCATGGCCGATGCCCGTGACCACGGGGACGGGGCTCGCAGCGATGGCACGCGCGACCTGCTCGTCATTGAAGCACATGAGGTCCTCGAAGGAACCGCCGCCGCGTACGAGTAAGATGGCGTCGGGGGCGGCCTTGGCGGCTATGGCGAGGGCGCGGATGATGGAGGCGGGCGCCTCGGCGCCCTGCACGGCGCACTCGACCGTGTCGATGACCACAAGGGGGTTCCTGCGGGCAAGGGTCTGCTCCACGTCGTGGAGCACGCTTCCCGAATAGGAGGTGCACACCACGATGCGCTCGCAGAACCGGGGTATGGGGCGCTTGCGCGCGGGATCCATGAGGCCCTCGGCGGCGAGCTTCTTGGCGAGCAGCGCCACCTGCTGGCGCAGCTGGCCCTCCCCCGCGATCTCGGCATGCCTGATGATGAACGACATCTTGCCGGAGCCCTTGTAGACGTCGAACGTGCCGTACATGACGAGCTGCTGGCCGTCCTCGATCTCGAAGCCCATGGCCTTGTAGCTCGAGCTCCAGATGGTTGCGGCGAGGGTGGCCTCAGCGTCCTTGATCTCGAAATAGCAGTGCCCGGAGCGCCAGTTGGGCCCCTTGAAGCCGCTCACCTCGCCGATCACGCACACGGTGCCGACCGCCCTGAGCGAGCTGTTGACCAGCGCAACTGCCTGCGAGACGGTAAGCGCCTGCTCTGTGGTGTTCTCGGAGTCCATTAGCGCCTGCTGCGCGTGCGGCTCATGAGGTACAGGAGCTGGATCACGGAGGTGAGGGCCGCGGCCACATAGGTGAGCGCGGCGGCCGTGAGCACCTCGCGGGCGCCCTTCTGGTCGATGGCCTGGCCCTGCTCCTGCAGGAAGGCGATTGCACGGTTCGAGGCGTCGAACTCGACCGGCAGCGTCACCAGCTGGAACAGCACGGAGGCGCCGAAGAGGATGAGCGCGAGCTGGATGAGGCCCGTCATCTGCAGGAGGATGCCCGCGAGGAAGACGAGCGACCACGTGCTCTGCGTGAGGTTCACAACCGGCACGAGCGCCGTGCGGATCTGCACGGGCGAATAGCCCTTGGCGTGCTGGATGGCGTGGCCTGCCTCATGGCATGCGACGGCGACCGAGGCAACGGAGCCGCCGTAGCAGTTATCCTGCGAGAGATGCAGCGTGTTGTCGCGCGGATCGTAGTGGTCGGTAAGCCTGCCGTCGATGCGCGCGAACCCCACGCCGTCAACACCGGCGCTGTAGAGCATGCGCTTGGCCACATCGGCGCCGGTCCCTTCGAAGGAGGCGTCGACAGCGGACCACTTTGCATACATGCGCTGGATGTAGCTCTGGGTGAGCATGCCGAGGACGGTGGCGATGAGCGCGATGAGCATGTAGCCCATGTCGTAACCCATGTAGTAGTACATCGAAGCACCTTCATTCCATCACGTTGCCCGCGATGCGATGTGCGGGCGGCCTGATAGGTGATATACCCCAACTAGAGCAGCTCTATTGTATTCCCCTTCACCGTGAGGCCGATCTCGCCCGCGAGAAGTTTCTCCAGATTGCGTCCCGCGACGTCGTAGCGCCACGAGGTGGAGAGGCGCGACGTCTCGCGGGAGGAGATGAACTCCATGAGGTCGTCGCGCGTGGCGATGACCTGCGCCGCGATACCCGTTCGCGCGGAGATGACGCGCAGCATGGCATACATGAGGTCGATGATGCTCTCCTGCTCCTGGGTGGGGCGCTCGTGATGCTCGAGGCGCGGAAGCTCGTCGAGCGGAAGCGCGAGCGCGGCCTTGACCGCCGAGACGATGGCCGCAGCTTCGCGGGCGCCGAGCTGGTCGGTCTGGCGGATGCGGCGCAGCGACTCCTCGGTCTCGGGAACGCGCTTGCAGATCTCGAGGCACACCTCGTCGGAGAGCACCCATTTGCGGGGGATGTCGCGCCGTGCGGCAACCTGCTCGCGCCATGCGCAGACCTCGCGGGCAACGCCGAGCTGACGGCGCGTGAGGGAGGTCGCGCGCTTGAGGCGCATGAAGGAGCTGCGTGGATCGCGCGAGACGGCTGTATCGCGGGCAAGATGCTCCATCTCGGGAAGAACCCACGAGAGGCGGTCCTTCGACACGAGATCGGCGATCATAGCGTCGTAGATGCCGGGTAGGTAGCGCACGTCGTCCTCGGCATATTCGAGCTGGCGCTCGTCGAGCGGCCTGAGCGACCAATCGGTAAGCGACTCGGCCTTGGGAAGATGCACGTGCGCATAGGCCTCGACGAGCGCGCCGTAGCTGATCTGCTGGCGCATGCCCAAAAACGCAGCGGCGACCTGCGTGTCGAAGATGGGCGCGGGCACGCATCCCATGGCGTGGTGGATGACCTCGATGTCCTGCGAGCACGCGTGGAAGATCTTGGTGATGGAGGGGTCCTCGAGAAGCGCCCGCACGGGTGCGAGATCGCGGATGGCAAGCGGGTCGATGGCGGTCGTCTCGTCGTGGGTTCCCAGCTGGATGAGGCAGAGCTTGGGGTAATAGCTCTTCTCCCGCAGGAACTCGGTATCGACGGCTAGCACATGCGATGAGGCGGCGCGCTCGCAGAAGGCTTCGAGCGTCTGCCCGTCTTGGATAAACAACCTGAACTCTCCAATGCCCGACCCTATGTTTAGCGATACCATCTTAAAGGTAAACGCACGCGGTTTCTATGGAGACGAATCATGCGCAGCCTTATCATCCATAATCCAAACTCGGGCTTCGGCTCCGATGCGATCTTCGAGTTCGAGCGTATGCTCATCGGACCGGGCGATGAATGCTGCCTGCGTGTTCTGGGCAAGGACGAGCAGCCCGACGGCCCCCTTGCCGATGCCGAGGACTTCGACGTGTGCATCCTCTCGGGCGGCGATGGCACGGTGTCGAACATGCTCCACTCCCTCGCCTACCGCAACGTCACCGCCTGCGTGTTCCCCTCGGGCACGGCCAACCTCCTCTATGCCAACATCGGAAACGCCTTCGAGCCCGCCGCCCTGGCGCGCGCATGCCGCGCAGGCGTGACCGCGACGCTTGACCTCGGCGAGATCAGCTGGACCGACGAGCAGGGCAACGCGATTACGCGCGGATTCTCGCTCATGAGCGGCATGGGCTACGATGCCCAGCTCATGCGCGCCGCCATCCCCAACAAGAAGGCCATGGGGCAGGCCGCCTACTTCGCCGCGGTGCTCTCCGACCCCCACGCCACCCTCACCGATTTCACGGTGACCGTCGACGGCGTGGTGCACGAGCACGAGGGCATCTCGGTGCTCATCGCCGACACGGCGACCATCCAGGGCGATGCCGAGATCGTTCCCGACTGCCGCATGGACGATGGCAAGCTCGACACGATCGTGTTCGAGACGAAGAATCTGGGAGAGCTCGCACGCCCCCTCATCGCAACCCTGCTCGACCGAACCGGCAAGCATATCGGACGCCCCACCATGGTGCAGCATCGCGGCGGCGAGATCGAGGTCGTCTCCAAGCATCCCCTGCCCCTCGAGGTGGACGGAGATGCCATGGAGGGGCTTGTCACGGGCTTCAAGGCGCGCATCCTCAGGGGCGCCATCCGCGTTATTGTCGATAGCTCGAGCCCCTACTACCCCGTAAACGCTACGGCGTAGCTCAAAAGCGCATAGACCGCCATTCCCACGAGCGCCGTCGCCACGAGCGAGGCGCTCTTCTTTGCCACGGGTGCTACGATGAGCGCCGCGATGATGGGCACGAGCCCGCGGATGGACGATGCCGTCCAGAGGTCGGGCTGCAGGATATCGTTCGCGACGAGCGCCGCGAACGCAGCCGGCGGGATGAGCGAGAGCGCATCGCGCAGGCGCGGGGGAAGCTCGCGCCCTTTGAGCGCGAAGAGGGGCGCCACGCGGTACGCCAGCATGGGCGGCATCATGAACTGCCCCGCACCCGAATAGAACGTAGCCGAGATGCAGAATGCGAAGACGGGGCCTATCCCCACCTCGCTCTCCATCACGCCGCAGGGAATGCCGATGGCGATATAGCCCAGCATGATGGGCAATGCCGCACCGAGTGCCGCCTGTATGTCTTTGCGCATATCCACGGCATCGAATTCTATCTTTGCGATCCCAGCATGATGGGCAATGCCGCACCGAGTGCCGCCTGTATGTCTTTGCGCATATCCACGGCATCGAATTCTATCTTTGCGATACGATTGGATGTTGGAAATTAGCCATTCCGATACAGAGCAAGGATAGACGTCCGCCATGTACACGTTCACCAGCACCGTGCGCTTCAGCGAATGCGACGAGTCGAGCACGCTCACGCTTGTCTCGCTCATCAACTACCTGCAGGACTGCTCGGCATTCCACACGGAGAGTCTGGGTGTGGGCATCGAATTCCAGAAGGAGCGCGGGTATGCCTGGGCCATCACGTCATGGCGCATCGAAATCGAGCGGCTCCCCAGGCTCTGCGACCCCATCACGGTGGCAACCTTCTGCTACGACATCAAGGGCATGCATGCCCTGCGCAACTACGCCATCTTCGATGGTTCGGGGGCGCGTCTTGTGGCCGCAGATGCCAAGTACGTGGTATTCGACCGCAGCACCGGCAAGATGACGCGCATCCCCGAGAGCGAGCTCGTCTACCTCGAGGACACGCCGCGCCTTGAGATGGGCGCTCTCGAGAAGAAGATCTTGGCCCCCGGCGACTACACCGCATGCGCTCCCATCGTGATCTCCGAGCACCAGCTCGACTACAACAACCATGTGAACAATGCCCAATATGTTCAGATGGCCGTCGACGCAGTGCCCGGAATCGCCGAGCTCGGCGTACCGCGCGCAATCGACGTGCAGTATCGCAAGATGGCGTTTCTCGGCGATACCGTCATCCCGCGCGTGCGCATCGATGGAAGCGTGGCGTGCATCGACCTCTCCGCAGAGGATGGCTCGAGCTATGCCATCGTGCGGCTTACCTTCGAGAAGCGGGACTGACGATGGAAGAGAACCGCGGCATCGTGGAGACATCGAGCGCGACGACGTCGAGCGACAACTCGTCGGGGCCGCTCGTCTATATTCTCTCCGCGTTCGCGCTGTTCATCGTCGTGTTCTGCCTTGCCTTCACGGTGATGTTCGAGGGCATCGCGGGGCGGCGTCTCGCGTACCTGCTCGATACAGCCATGGCAAACCCTCAAACGGAAGATGCCGCAGCCGGGCTTCCCGAGAGCAAGGGGGCCTCTCCCCTGCCTCTGGACGGCACCGCAGATGAGGAGCGGCAGATCAGGCCCGTTGCGCGTGCCGAGGCGATATCGTTTGGACTCGCAGCCGCGCACACCGATCTCGACAGTTCCCTTCCCGCATTCACCTATGCGAATGCTGACAGCGAGGTGAGCTCCTATGTGCGCTCGCTCGCCCAACTCGATGCGAGCTGCGCGCATGAGGTCGACATGCTCCTGCGCAGCGCTGCACGCGACGATGCCCACGCGCCCGAGAAGATCGCAGAGGCGCAGGCGCGAATCGATGCCTATGCCGCGCAAGCTGCCGCTCTTGCGATGCCCAAGACGCAAAGCGATGCCGTCGCAGAGGCGCTCGCCGCGGCATCGGAGGACCTCGCGGGGCGTTATCGTTATATGAAGAGCGAGCTCGAGCTGTTGCTCGGCGACGATGATATAGACTTTAATACCTTGGTAGAGACGGACAGGGCGATCCGCGAGAGCACCGATGCCGCCGCCTCATCTCTCGAAGAGGCGCTTAAGCTGTCGAAGACGCGTTAGGGGTGGTCGAGATGAGCAAGGCCGATACGATTTTCATCGACATGTGCACCGATATCATCGAGCATGGCACCACCACCGAGGGCCAGAAAGTGCGCCCCGTGTGGGAGGATGGCACAAGCGCCTACACCATCAAGAAGTTCGGCGTATGTAACCGCTACGACCTGCGCGAGGAGTTTCCCGCGCTCACGTTGCGCAAGACCGGCCTCAAGAGCTGCATGGACGAGATTCTCTGGATCTACCAGCGCAAATCGAACAACATCAACGACCTCAAGCCCCACATCTGGGACGAGTGGGCCGATGAGACCGGCTCGATCGGCAAAGCCTACGGATACCAGGTGGGCCAGGTCTCCCACTACGCGGACGGCGACTACGACCAGATGGACCGCGTGCTCAAGGACCTGCGCGAGAACCCGTATTCGCGTCGCATCATGACCAACCTCTACACCTTCGCCGATCTCTCCGAGATGCATCTGTATCCGTGCGCCTACAACGTGATCTACAACGTCACGCAGGATCCCGGCGCCGATAAGCCCACACTCAACATGGTGCTCATGCAGCGCAGCCAGGACGTGCTCGCCGCCAACAACTGGAACGTGTGCCAGTACGCCATCCTGCTCATGATGGTGGCCCAGGTAAGCGGCATGATCGCAGGCGAGCTCGTCCACATGATCGCCGACGCGCACATCTACGACCGCCATGTGGACATCGTGCGCGAGCTCATCGCCCGTCCCACGTTCCCCGCGCCCAAGGTCTCGCTCAACCCCGCGGTGACCGATTTCTACGCGTTCACCACCGATGACCTCATCGTCGAGGACTACCAGGCGGGTCCGCAGATCAAGAACATCCCCATCGCTGTGTAGGAGGCATGCCATGGATGCGATCGTATCGGTGACGGCGGATTGGGGCATCGGACGCGACGGGCAGCTGCTCGTGCGCAATCGCGCCGACATGAAGCGCTTCAAGGAGCTCACCATGGGCGGGAGCGTGATCATGGGGCGCAAGACCTTCGAGAGCCTCCCCGGAGGCCCGCTCGTGGGCAGGAACAACATCGTGCTCACCAGGAGCCGCGACTTTGCAGCCGAGGGCGTTGAGGTTGCAGGCTCGATCGACGAGGCGCTTGCGCTGGCAGACGCCCATGGCGAGAGAACATGGCTCATCGGCGGCGCCTCGCTCTACACGCAGTTCATCGACCTCTGCGACGAGGCGTACGTGACCTACCACGATTGCGTGCTCGAAGCCGACGCCTACTTCCCCAATCTGGATGAGGACGACCGCTGGCTCTGCGCGGATGTCTCGGAGACCGAGTTCACGGCCAGCGGCATCCCGTTCCACTTCGCACTGTATAGGCGCCTCTAGATATTGAAGTTTGCGCCACCGTAGAGCGCACGGTAGAAGGCATCGTTATCGGGCTGGATATCCCACGTGCCCTCCTCGGTCTTATAGACCTGGATCGTCACATCGGTCGTCGTGGTCTCGAGCTCGCCCGAATCGATGGCGGCATAGAAGAACTCGAAGAGCTTGGCCACGAGCGCGCTCTCGCCCTGCTCGTCGAAGAGCGCCTGGGCCTCGTCGGTCTCCGCGAATGCCTCGAACTGCTCGCCGGCCTTCTCAAGGGCCGTGCCGAGGTTGACGTTGGTGATCGAGATGGCAACGGTGCCCGAATCGCCCGAGAGCTTCACGTCGCCGATCTCCCACTCGAGGTTCTTGAAGCAGTATGCGAGGAACTCATCGGCGTCGACGCCATAGGCGCTCAGCGTATCGAGGGTGTTCTGGTCGGCGAAGCTCGCGGCATCGGAATTCTCGGCGAACTTGAAGATCTTCATCGTGTTGTCGACGATATCGCGCACATCGCCCTCCTCGCCGCTGAACAGCGAGCAGGCGCCGATCGAGACCGATACGACGAACGCGCACAGAAGCATGGCGATTGCACGGAGCTTTGCCTTCATGGAACCGAACCCCTCTCGTGGGAATGGGATGTTCAACGCACCTATTCTACGCCATGCGCTCACTGAGGCGAAGGTCGGCATAGCTCGAGAACCGCATATGCGCAGCCGAAAGGTCGAGTATGCCCGCGCCGTTGTCGCGCGCGCATACGAAGGCGCCCGCAGCAAGGCCGGAATCGATGCCGGAGGGCGTGTCCTCGATGACGATGCAGTCAGAAGGCTCGACGCCGAGCAGCCGCATCGCAAGCAGATAGCCTTGCGGGTCGGGTTTGGCGCGCTCGACCATATCGCCGCCTATGACGGCATCGAACAGGCCTGCCAGGCGGAAGCGGTTGAGCGCGCACATGAGCGCGTAGGTCGGCGTGTTGGAGACGAGCGCGGTCAGGATGCCGCGCGACCTGAGGTCGCGCAGGAAGGATTCCACGCCGTCGAAGGGCGCACAGCGCGGGTCGAGATAGGCATCCTCGCGCCTGCCCGAATGCGACATGAGCACCGACAGCGCGTCCTTCTGGATTCCCTCGCGATCGAGCACCTCCTGCATGACGGCAAGCAGCGTCGCCGTATCGGAGCCGATGAGATGGTCGAATTCATGGTCTTCCATGGCGGCACCGTGCGCACGCATGAGCTCGACGAGCTCGAGGCAGCGGAGCGGCTCGGAATCGACCACCGTGCCGTCCATATCGAAGAGCACGGCTTTGGGATTGTCCGGGAAGTTCATAGCGAGAGGAGGAAAGCCCTAGAGCAGCTTCTCGAGGGGCACGTAGGACTCCTGGGGCACGAGATGGTAGCCCACCTCGGCGCCCTTCTCGATGAGCCGCTTCATGCATGCGATCTCATCCTCGGTCGCAGAGATGTTGCGATTGAGCCTCATACGGTCCGCGCGCAGGCCCATACCGCCCAGTATGACCGATTCGATGGCGACGCCGCCGTCGATGAGATGCTCGATGGCCTCGGGTCCCCGCGAGATGATCATGACCTCCTGGCCGTCATGGGCCTCGTCCGAGAGGTAGGCAACCGCATCGTCGACGGTCAAAGCGATGACCGTCGAGCCCTTGGGCGCTGCGGCGCGCAGGACGCGCTTCATCAGATCGTCGGTGGCAACCGAGTCGTCGACCACGAGGATCGCATCGCTCGGAAAGCTCTTGAGCCATGCCGTAACGACCTGGCCGTGGATGAGACGGTCATCGATGCGGACAAGCGAGATGTCTGCTGCCATAGGAATACCCTTCAGCCGTGGGCGCGTTCCCCGAGGTCTATTGCTGACTATCGTACGACATTTCCAGCGCGAGCGCATTTAAGATGCGAGCGTCGCTTCAAGGCGGTCGACCTGATCGAAGGGATCTGAGGATGTCGCCTGGAAGCGCACGTAGTCGCCAGCGTCCTCGACAAGGTAGTCGATCACGTTACCAAAACCGTGAACGAGGACCTGCGCCGCGATATCGAAGCACTCGTCGTGCTTGAGACCCGGATAGCGCACCTCGGCTACGCGCGGATGGCACACGAGATAGTGCGCAATGGTCGCAGCGTTGTCGTTTTGGATGCGCAACGTGGACGCGAATGCCTCTTCGCGTGAGGCAAGCTCCGCAGACGAAGCGCCGTCGAGCATGCCGGGCAGATCCCCCAATCCCTCTCCCCTCACAGCGAAAACGCGTGTGTTGGGATCGCCGAGCACGCGGCACATGCGCTCGATGTATGCGCGGGCCTTGATGCGCGCGGGATTGACGCCGGCGAAGGTGGCAAGCGTCACGTCAGCCACGCGGCCTGCTTCGGGGATACGGCAGGCAATCGGCGTTCCCCCGAGCACCGAAACAGCATCCTCGCCGAACAGCTCGCGCGAGAGCTCGGCAGCCGTTCCGTCATATTCCACATAGCGGGTTTCCAAACGCATGGGCATCGCACGTCCAATCCTTGAGCAAAGAGAAAGGCCCCGGCGCATGTCCGGGGCCTTGGCAAAACGCATGTAGGAGCTACTCGGTCTTTCCGACCTTGCCATCGCCATCGATATCGATGCCGGTGGTCTCCTCGATGAAGTCCTTGGCCTTGTCGGCTGCGTTTTGGACGCTCTCGACAACACCCGGAGCAGCCTCCTTGGCCTTGTCGACCAGGTTCGAGGCGCCCTCGGCAACCTTAGCGGCCATGTCCTGCGCGGCCTCGACCACACCGGGAGCAGCCTCCTTGGCCTTGTCGATCAAATCGCTCGCACCTTCCCTGGCCTTGTCGAACAGATCTCCGGCGGCATCAGCGGCCTTCTCGGCATAATCTTCGGCTTTGTCTACGAACTCGTCGAACTCATCTGCCATGGTCTCTCCTTACAACGTGGCCTGAACAAGCGATCCTAGCCCCTGCGCTCGACGATCTCGCGCGTGATGCTCGCGATGAACTCGTCGATATCCCAGGGAGCAGTCTCGTTGGAGCGGTCGCGCACCGAGATGTTGCCCGCCTCGGCCTCCTTCTCACCGAGGATGAGCATGTACGGCACACGGTCGACCGAACGCGCCTCGCGGATCTTGTAGCCGATCTTCTCGTCACGCTCGTCGACCTTGACGCGGATGCCGGCGGATTTAAGCTTATCGGCGACCTCCTTGGCATAGTCGCGGGTCTTCTCGGAGACGGGAAGCACCTTGACCTGGCACGGAGCGAGCCAGGTGGGGAACTTGCCGGCATACTGCTCGGTGAGCATGCCGATGAAGCGCTCGAAGCTGCCGAAGCCCGCGCGGTGGATCATGATCGGGCGGTGCTTCTGGCCGTCGGCACCCGTGTATTCGAGCTCGAAGTTCTGCGGGAGCTGGAAGTCGAGCTGGATGGTGCCGCACTGCCACGTGCGTCCCAGGCAGTCGGTGAGGTGGAAGTCGATCTTGGGTCCGTAGAAGGCGCCGTCGCCCTCGTTGAGGATGTAGTCGACACCCATGGTCTCGAGGGCCTCCTTGAGGCCGGCCTCGGCAAGCGCCCAATCCTCATCGGATCCCATCGAATCCTCGGGACGGGTTGAGAGCTCCACATGATAGGGGAAGCCGAACTGCTTGTAGTAGGAGGTGATGAGGGCGGCAGTCTCGGTGACGAGGCTCGTGATCTGCTCGGGCGTGACGAAGAGATGAGCATCGTCCTGGGTGAACGAGCGCACGCGGAACAGGCCGTGCAGCGCTCCGCGCATCTCATGCCTGTGGTCGAGGCCCGCCTCGGCGAGCTTGAGCGGCAGCTCTCGGTAGCTGCGCGGCTTGCTCTTGTAGATGAGGCACGCGCCGGGGCAGTTCATGGGCTTGACGGCGTAGTCCTCCTCGTCGATGAGCGTGGTGTACATGTTGGCCTTGTAGTGATCCCAGTGGCCGGAGGTCTCCCAGAGCTTGCGCGAGAGGATGATGGGCGTCTGCACCTCATCATAGCCGTATGCGGTCTGCATCTCATGCCAGTAGTCCATGAGGGAGTTCTTGAGGCGCATGCCGTTGGGCAGCCAAAACGGGAATCCCGGGCCCTCGTCG
>CAMNAH010000016.1 GCA_946530775.1 uncultured Coriobacteriales bacterium | reverse complement strand
CGGCGTCTGCGTGGCGGGCGAGGACGAGCGCATCGAGAACCTCTTCAAGCTGCTCACCCGCTTCGTCGAGGACCGCAAGCAGATCGTGGCGCAGCACCGCTCCATCGACGGCTACAACAAGTGGGCCGCCGCCAACGGCGCCGAGCCGCTGGCGCGCATCGTGGTTGCCCTCGACAACCTGGCCTCGTTCCGCGAGCGCTATGATCGCCTGTACGACCGCCTGGTCAGCCTTGCCATGGACGGCCCCATGTGCGGCGTGTACTTCCTCATGACTGGCGCCAACTCCAACACCGCGGGCATGAAGCTCAAGCAGAACTGCGCGATGGACGTGGTGCTCGCCATGAGCGACATGAGCGACGCGACCTACATCCTCACCAACGCGCGCCACGCCCCCACGCCCACCAACGCGGGCCGCGGCCTCATCAACATCGACAAGGAGGCCTTCGCGTTCCAGGGCGGCTCCATCGCCATGGATGTGGAGGAGGAGCCCGCCGTCATCGCCGCGCTCGCCGCACGTCTCAAGGCCGACAGCCCGGCTCGGGCACGCACCATCCCGGTGCTGCCGGCGCACGTCACCGCGGCCGATATGGGCGAGCTGCCCGCGCACACCGTGCCCGTGGGTTTCTCCAAGCAGGGCGTGGAGCCTGTCTTCTTCAACACGACCAAATATGCCTACATGCTGGTGGTGGGCGAGGATGCCGACGTGCTCTCCAGCTACTACAAGGGC
Source organism: uncultured Coriobacteriales bacterium (assembly GCA_946530775.1). The sequence goes on along the minus strand of CAMNAH010000016.1, from coordinate 12,089 downwards.
CTGCGCGAGACCCTCATCGCCAACGGCGCCGAGTACCGCTTCATCGACGAGGCTGGTCTGCTCGGCAAGGTCGACGACCCGTGGGTCATCACCACGGCGGACGACGCCGATGCCTTCATCAGGAGCCTACCGCCCAAGCCCAAGCAGGCCGAGTACTACATCTTCACCAACATGATCAAGACCATGTCCGGGCTCACGCCCACCGGCAAGGCGTGGCTCGAGGACCTGCTCGTGAACGAGCGCACCAAGCACAAGGTGGTCATGGTCGCGGGCATCGAGGCCATGCGCACCAAGGGCTTCGTCGAGCCGTGGTACACGTTCTTCAAGCAGACGGGCAACGGCCTGTGGATCGGCAGCGGCTTCGGCAACCAGATGATCTTCTCGTACGCCCGCACGCTGCCCGAGTACAACGCCCCCGCGGCGCCCACCGACGGCTTCATGGCCATGAAGGGCCAGATCACCAGCGTGCGAGTGGTGGAACCGGCACAGACGGATACGGCATCGGGTACCAGCGCGTAACCATACGCGAGAGAGGAGCATGTGATGAGCAATCCCCTGAAGATCAACATCAACAAGATGAGGAAGGCGCTTGCGACTATCGAAGACGGCTATGCCTCCATCGAGATGGTCATGAAGCAGTGCACCGACCAGGTGGACACGCTGATCGGTCCGACCAGCTGGCAGGGAGCCGATGCACAGCAGTTCGCCGAGGAGTACGACACCTACAAGGAGGGTGTGTACACGGTAAGCAAAGAGCTCAAGGTTGTTGCGGAAAACCTCTCGGGCGCGGTCCGCACCTACGAGAGCATGATCTCCGCCATCGAGTCGACCATCGCCGGCAAGTAGCCGTCCCATAGTGCAGGAAAGGAGTTGGGGACTATGTCAGATGAGGTCGTTTCCGACAACACGATTTCCGCAGTAGATACGTTCGCAATCAATCGATGCCAGGAATTCCTGGCCAACAGAGCAGTCGATCTGGATGCCGCTGCGAATTCCTTCGAGAAGACCTTCGGCGACCTGACGGACGCCTGGAGCAGTCCCGCGGCGCAGTCGCTCATGAACGACTACGCCAAGGCGATCAAGGATTTCAAGGATCGCCCGGAGGACCTCAGGAAGCTGTCGAAGACGCTCGAGGATGCGTCGACGCGGCACGGAACCGCCGAGAAGAGGGCGGAGGGCATCTCCGAAGCCGTCGAGATGCCGGTCTGGCCCGAAGAGATCATCTAAGGAACACCCATGGCATACAAGGTGCTTAACGTCAACTATCAGGAGATGGCAAAGCTCCATACCGCTCTCCAGGAAGCGGCCGATCGCGCCTTGGAGCTCGCGAAGCAGATGGAAGCCGATGTCGCGGGGCTCGAGAACACCTGGAAGGGCCCGAACCACGACGCCTTCGTCAAGTACTTCGAAGACCGGTTCTTCTGGGTGGGGGCCTACACGACGGACATCGACTTCCTCAAGTACCAGGCGGAGTTCGTCGAGAAGGCCATCAAGCTCTACATGGTGCTCGAGGCGGATATCGATGCCGCCGTCAAAAGCGAGCTAGCGAAGTAGGGGAGGTGCATGATGCCCGAAGCGAATGAACATGCAGCGAAGGCGCGCACGCCCCACACGGGAGCGGTGCATATGTCGCCCGGGGTCGCCGCCGCCGTCGCGAACGCGGCGAACACCTCGAAGACGTCGCCTGGCCTGAGCCCCCTGGGCGCTCACCGCAAAACCACGGCATCTGCCGGCGGCGACTATCTCGAGGTCAATACCGAGGAGCTCCGCAGGGTGGCCGAGTCCGGGCGCGCAGCGCTCGACGAACTGAGCGAGATCATCCAGACCGTGCGCGAGCTCGTGGCGGCGAGCGAGGGCTATTGGACCGGCGAGGCCGCCGAGTTCTTCCGCGAGTGGTGTCCTCAGGGCCTCGCAGACTACGAGCGTTGCGTTAAGGACCTTTCGGAGTATCCCCGCGAACTCATCTCGTATGCCGACGAGTACGAGGGCGTCATCACCAAGGCCGAGGTGATCGCCCAGAGCGTCGAGGGCGTCGAGTGGACGGCAGCGGAGTAGGGAGGTGATGGCATATGGCAGGGGTTAAGGAGATCAAGTTCAATGTATCGCGTGTCGCCATCAGGCTCAAGAACGGCAACAAGGTCGAGATCCTGTTCGCCGACATCCTCGCATCCAACGAAAACGATCTCAAGACCGCCCTCCACAGGTTGGAGCGTTGGATCGAGGATCTCAAGCGCTACCGCGACGGCGTCATAGGGCACGGCGATGATATCGCCGCGCTTTGGGATGAGGCGCATACCAGGGAGATCCGCAGCGCCATCACCACCTGCGCTGAGGAGATCGACGAGTCCATCCAGTTCTACGAGACCACGGCGGCCGACCTCACGACCCTTGTCAACGCCATCATCGGGACGCGCAGCTGGCTTGCGTCGAATCCTCAGTACAACACGCCCAAGAAAGGATACATCAGGATGGGCAGCGGAGGAAGTATTCTCGGCGTCGAGATCAGCTATCCCTAATCACGGTTCTATGCCGCCCTTCGGGCGGCTGGGTTGGATCATCAGCGAGAAAGGAACAGGACATGGCAAACTACTCCATCAACTACAGCGAGGTCGGAAAGCAGCACGGCCAGCTCACCGAGCAGCTCGGCCAGCTCAGCAAGATCCTCGACGACCTCGGCGGCATCCAGGAGAGCATGCTCTCGGCCGCGCAGTGGTCCACCGAGGACAAGAAGGAGTTCACCGACCGCTTCACGTCGTTCCTCGACGCGGGCCGCAAGCTCTACGAGTCGGGCACCAAGGAGGCCGACGCCCTCCAGCAGATCAGCGACGCCTACAAGAACGCCGAGCAGGGCTAGGCGCTGAGCGCGTCTACCTGCCCATGAACCGTCTTTTCCACGAGAGGAGAACCAACAATGACTGAGAACGGCGTTACCGTTGTCGATTTCGCGGCGATGAGCGAGGCCATCTCCGGCTACAAGCAGAAGGTCAACGGCATCCAGAGCATCATGCAGGCCATGCAGGCCATCCAGGCGGCGCTGTCTGCGGCCAACATCTTCACCGGCGGTGCGGCGAGCTCCATGATCGCCACCATCGGCGCCTACGTGAAGGCGCTCGAGGGAGCCATGACCAGCCTCTCCGGCGTGGTCAAGCTCCTCGAGGACAAGCTGGCCAAGTACCAGGAGGCCGACAAGAAGGCGGCGGCCGTCGCTGAGTCCATCGAGACGGCGCAGTGGTCCGAGGCCTAGGCACCATCATTTCGATAAGGACGATGACGACAAGGATGTAGCATGTCATCTCTGATATTCGGATCATCGAGCTCAACTGCAAGCGAGGGCTACCACATTGCCTACGAGGAGCTCCACGACATCGCGCTCGACTTTCTTGAGCTGAACAAGCGACTCTCCATCTCCTACCGCAGAGGTGGCGGCGATAGCGAGCATTACGAGCTCTACGGAGATCTCTCGAGGGTCTTCGCAAACAACAAGGCTGCTCAAAGGATGAACTTCTTCGCCATCTCTGCCCGTCAGGGAGCGACGTGCGCCGACGATGCCTCCCGCACCGCGATCCATCTTGCGGATGCGATCAGCCAGGTGGCGTATCTCACGCAGGAGAACGAGAAGAAGGTCCAGCACGAGTCCAACTACATCAGCGGCAACGGCGCCGTGAGGAGCTCGGGCTTCGAAAGCCAAAGCCATGCGGAGGGTTTCTACGCAGCCGCCGCTGCCGCCGAGGCGCAACGGCTGAAGGAAGAGGAGGAGGCGGCAGCCGCTGCAGCCGCCACCGCCGCCGCGGCCGCTGCTGCCGCTGCCGAGCAGCAGGCGATCGACGATTTCGTTCGCGAGCACTGGCCGGAGCTCTGGGCAGAGATCGAGGAGAAGCGTCGGAAGGCCGAGGAGGACGAGTGGCTGGAGGGAATCCGTGAGAAGGACCCCGAGCTCTACGAGTCCATCATGGCCGAGCGGAAGCGCCAGGAGGACGCGCGCAAAGCCGCAGAGCAGGCTGCCGCCGAGCTTGAAGCCGAGCTCAGCGAATCAGGCCTTGACTTGGGAGGCGGTCTGGACGGCGGCCTGGACAGCGACCTCGGCGGTGGTGGAGGCGGAGGTTTGGGTGGATCCGACCTCGGCTCGTTCGACGATTGGGCGGGCGACCTTCTCTCCGATACCATCGACGGCGATGAGCTCGGCGCTTCGGGCGAGGCCCTCGACGGCATCGCGGGCGCCGCCATCGACGGTGCGAATGCAACCGGAGCCGATGCCGTGACCGATTCCGAGCTTGCTGCTGAGACGGGCCCCTTCTCCCAGTACGGGGAGAAGCTGGTCTCGTTCGTCCACGCGTACGGCCTGCAGGCCGCCGCCGCCATCGGCGGGGGCATCGCGCTCTATGCCACGCGCGAGCAGACCACCGAGGCCGTGGCTCACGTGGCCGAGTTCGTTACGACCAAGTGCAAGCCCTTCGCGAGCGACGTCGTCGAGCAGGTGAAGGGCGCCGCGAAGAAGACGCGCGTGAACCTGGCCAACACCAAGAGCAAGGTCGTGGGCGTGACGCGCGGCGAGGAGGCGGGTGATCTGATTGGCTGACATGCATGCTATCGGCAGCGTCCTCACGATAGGGGAGCGGCGCTTCGTGGCGGTGGGCCACCGCGTGACCCGCGATGGCGACCACATGGGGCCCGGCTATCTGGTGGTGCCCTATCCTCTGGGCTACGTCACCCCGGCCAGCATCTCCTTGGTGCCTGCCAGCTCCGTCGCCTCCGTCTTGCACGAGGGCTACGCCGACGAGCAGGGCAGCGCCTACCTTGCCGAATTCGACGAGTTGGCGCAGAGGAGCGTGGACATCCCGGCAAGCGAGTACGAGGCAAGCGAGAGGCTGATCTCCGACTTCATGCAGAAGGGAGGCGGCAATGGCTGACGGAACCGCCGCGCGCGAGATCCTGCCCATAGGCAGCGTGGTGCGCCTGGACGGCGCGGACGCGCTCGTCATGGTGATGGGCTTCGAGCCTCGGCTCGACGAGGGCGAGGTAGCCGACTACCTAGGCGTTCCGTATCCCATGGGGCTCGTCTCGGAGGACGCCGCCATCGCATTCGATGCAGATGCGGTGGCCGAGGTCCGCCATCGCGGCTTCTGGGACGACGAGGCCGATGCCGGCGTCGCCGCTGTGCGCCGCTTCCATGCGGCAACCTCCGACTCCTACCGACGTCTGCGCGAGCTTGTGGACTCGCTCACGCCCGAGCGCTACTACGAGCTGCGCGATTACTATACCTTCGATATGGGCGAGGACGAGCCGGAACCCGACTTCCCCGACGAGGACGGTGATCTTGCATGAAGAACAAGGTGCTCTTGAACGTGCTGCTGCCCGCGACGCGTCGCACCTACGAGTTCAGAGTGCCGCTGGACCTCACCATCGAGGAGGGCGCGCAGCTCATGTCGCGCATCCTCGCCGCGCGCGAGCAGGTGCGCTACGCCGCCACCGAAGACGTCGATCTGATGCTGCTCACGGGCGAGGGCGAGGGTGCGATCCTCAATCCCAAAGAGACGTTCAAGTTCTATGTGAGCCACGGGCAGATGATGGACGGATCCCCGGCGGCTCTGATTTAGCTAGGTTTGCGGGATGCGAACCAGGGATGTATCCCCAAACTGTGGAGCATACCCTCCTGGCTCGCATCCGAAGAAGGAGATGGTGCATGAAGACGCAGGTGGCACGCAACTGGAAGCTCGGGCGTACCGAGCTGCAGGTGACCCCGCAGCGAGCCGAGGCCCTCGACCTCGCCGGGGCCAACTGGCTCACGGCGTCCACGAGCGACCTTCTGCTCCATGTTGACTACGATGCCGAGAAGGTGCGCAGTCCCAAGCTGGAGCTGGCCTACGACATCACCGGGCTCACGGCGCTCAAGCGGCGTCTCGGCAGAGTGTGGGACCAGGACAGCTACTACACCGTGCTCGAGGGCATCGAGCGCGTGGCCATCGAGTGCGCCTCGGGCACGCGGCTCATCGAGCGCATCCTCTTCGACATCGACCATGTCTATCTCACCGAGCAGGACGAGCCGCGCTTCATCTATGTCCCGCTCGACGGCGTCGCCTACGACGCCACCCAGAACAGCCCGCTTCTGGTGCTCGCCGCGCTCTCGAGCCGTCGTCTGAAGTTCGACTCGATCGCATGCTCGACCAACGCCGAGCACCTGCGCAGGTTTGTGCTGACCAAGGAGGTCTTCTCGCCCAACGGGTTCCGAGCCTTCCTCGATACGGAGTTTCCGGAGATCCGCCGTCCTGCCGCGCAGGCATCGACGCTTTGGGGCACGGTGGAAGACCCCGCCCCCAGCGACATCCAGCTAGCCTACATGGACACGCTCTTCTCGGTGTTCGATGAACAGGGGGGAGGGCAGACCACATGAAGATGAAGTTCGCGCGAAACGCCAAGTCCGATCGGCGCGAGCTGGTCGTCGCCATGCAGCGCGGGGAGGCGCTTGATGAGAAGCGGGCAAAGGTGCTCGCGCAGGATACCTCCGCGCTGTTGCTGCCCTTCTCGTTCGAGAACACGCGCATGGGCACGATGCTTCGTTACGACGTCGAGGGGCTCTGGAGCCTGCGCACCTTCCTTGCCAAGCGTCCGATGGGCGTCGAGGAGCTCATGGGGCTCCTGCGCGCGGTCGACGGCGTTCTCGAGATCTGCACCGAGAAGCGCCTGCGGCAGGAGGGGCTGTTCTTCGACCCCGAGTACGTGTTCGTGAACGCGCAGTGCTGCCCCCACTTCGCGCTCATCCCCCTCGAGGAGATGCCGTTCCAAGAGCGCAACAGTCCGCTTGCCCTGCTCAAAGCTCTGGGCGGGGCTGATCGGCTGCAGTTCGCCACGCCGGATGCCGAGGGCCTGTCCAAGCGGATCGCGGCCTTCGTGGTCAATCAGGGCGGGGTATTCTCGGCGAACACGTTCCGACGGCTCCTCGAGAACGAGGCCCAGGCGCTTGAGGATGTCACGCCTGCACCCGAGGTGCGGCGCACGGTTGTCGATGAGGGAAAGGCGAGTTGGGCCACAGCCGGGGCTGCCGCTCCGGCGGGTGCGCCTGCCGATACCGGCGCGTTCTTCTGGAACCCGCTCATGGGCATGGTGCCCGACGAGGAGGAGAAGCCCGAGCCCGTTCCTGCGGTGACGCCCGCGCCTGTGGTAACGGCGCCCGCGCCCGCGCAGCCGCCCGCGCCCGCGCCGGTGGCTGTGGAGCCGCCGAAACAGGAGCCTGAGCCCACGCCTGCGCCCGTTCCGGCGCCGCCACCCGCGCCGCAGCCTGTGCGCAGCGCTATTCTCGTGCGCCCCTCGACCGGCGAACAGTTCCCACTTGCTTTGGGAGCGCAGGTCCAGCTCGGGCGCGGATCGGCGTGCGGCATCCGCCTGCTGGGCAACCCCAAGCTCAGCCGTGCGCATGCGTCCATCGTCTGCGATGGCCAAACCGTGCGCATCACCGATCTCGGGGCAGCCAACGGCGTGTGGGTGGGCGGTATGCGCCTGCAATCGAACCAAACCGCGGCAACAAGCGTCGATCAGCAGTTCAGGCTGGCCGACGAGGATCTATACGTGCACGTAGTCTAGTCTGCGGCGTCTTTCGTCGCGAACGGCTTGGAAAGGAGACCCAGATGGCAGAACTGGAATCAAAAGGCGGCTACACTATCGACCCCATGTCGCTCGATGTCGCGATCGGCAAGATCGCCGATGGCGAGAAGATCGTCCAGCAGCTGGTGGATGATATCCGGACCCATGTCATCACCGCGGCCTGCGACTGCTGGGACGACCCATACAGCCAGAAGCTCATCGACGCTATCGACAGGGTCAACAACGACCTCGACAAGGCCCTTCAGTCAATCAAGAACAACGAGGTCATGCTCAAGCAGGCAGCCAATGCTCTGCTCGCAGGCTCGACGAGCACGCGTAGGTATCCGGAAACCCCCTCGGTGGAGTAGCCCCTCATAGGCGAACAGACGGAAAGGATCGTGGATTACGATGGCCAAGAAAGACGAAGGTCCCGCCTACAACTACGACATCTCATGCGATTACATCGCCTTGGAGGGGATTGCAGAGACCTTCAAGCAGCTGGTCGCCAATGTGAACGCGGGCAATCTCATCTCAGCGTCCGGGTCGAACATCAAGACCGCGGGCAAGTGGGAGAACAAGGACGAGTTCGTCAAGGCGTTCCGCGATTTCGGCTTGCTCATCAATGACGATATCGAGAAGCTTAACAAGCTCGCCGACAGGATGAAGCGGGTTGCCGAGATCATGAGGGAAGCCGACGAGACGGTGAACATCAGCAGCTGACGGGTAACAGCCGTCAGGGGCGATCAATAGGCGCAGATGACCGCAAGTCGGGGGGAGGTGGCATGCGCCTCGGCAAAGAGACACTGATGCATTATTCCGCCATGGCAGCATGCCTGGCGGTTGCAATCCTTCTGCGCTGGTATGGCCACACCTTCCAAAACACCTTTACCGAAGTGTTCTCGCTCGTCTGCTACACAGCGCTCTTCCTCATCTGGATGCGCCTGCTGCGCCAGCGCTTTATCAGGCGCGAGGTTACGACATGCCTTACCGCCTTGGCAGCGCTCATGATCGCATGGAAGTTCGTCCAGTCGCTCAAATTTGACACCTTCTTCATGATGCCCGATGTGGTGAGGTGGCTCTGGTACGTCTTCTACGTCCCGATCGCCTTCATGCCGCCCCTGCTGCTTATCGCCATGCTCTATGTGGGAAAGCCCGCCGACTGGCATATAGGACGTAGATGGTGGCTGCTGTTTGCTGCTGCCGGGGCGCTTTCCCTCCTCGTGCTCACGAACGACCTGCACCAGCTGGTGTTCAGGTTCGTCGTTCCCATCGACCAGATGGTATCGGCTTCGCAGAGCGAGCAATACGTTCACGGCCCCGGGTTCTTTCTCGCCTGGGCATGGGTGGTCGTCTTGGGCGCCTTGTCTGTTGCGGTGCTGATTAGGCGCAGCGTCCGCTCGGGATTGCTCTGGAGGGCGCTTATCCCCTTGGCCATCGCGGTCGCCATGGGCGTACTCGTGCCGGCCATCGACAAACGGCAGTTCCATATGCTCTTTCTGCTGTTCTCGTTCACGGAGTCGGCATGCATCCTCATGCTCGTCTTTGTCGAGAGCTTGATCGCACTGGGGTTCTTCCCCACGAACTCGGGCTATCGCGCCCTGTGGCGGGCGTCATCGCTCAACGGTGGGTTCATGGATTCCGAGGGAAGGCCCTGCGACCTCTCCGCCGGTGCTCCCGATGTGGATGCGACGCAGGTGCGCGAGGCGCTCGCGCATCCCGTGCCCTTGGGCGACGGCAGATCAGAGCTGGTTGCGCAGCAGGTAACGGGGGGAACGGCGTTCTGGGCCCGCGATCTCTCTGCGGTCAGGATGCTCTCCGAGCAGCTCGAAGATCTGGGAGATGAGCTCGTCCAAGAGCGGGAGATCCTCAACTCCGAGCTCAAGCTCGCCCATGACCGCGAGGCCCTTGCCCATAGGCAGGAGCTCTACGAGCAGGTCTCCTCCAACACGGCGTCGCAGTTGGCGGCTCTCGAGGAAGCGCTCGATTCCATGCCGGAGGATGAGGAGGAATTCCTCGCTGCAATGCGCATCGCCGCCGTTTACGCGGCATATATCAAACGCAGCGCCAACCTCACCTTCCTCGGTGCGCGCGGGTTCATGGACGCGCGCGAGCTCGTGCTTGCCTACGAGGAGACCTGCGCGTGCCTCCGCGGGCTTCGAGCAGACGTCGCAATCTCGGTCGCGGCTTCGGGAAATCTCTGCTCGGATGAGGTGCTGCAGGCCTATGCGGCATTCGAGCAGCTCGTAGAGGATGCGCTTCCCCGCATCGAAAAGGTGCGGATAGAGGGCGCGGTCGAGGGCGATGCGCTCATCGTCCGCTGTTCTGTTCGCGGCGAGAAGAACGGGTCGTGTTCCAGCACACTGCACCTGGCAGGTGATGCCGTATGACAGCTTCGGCGATTCTTCTCAGCGTCACCGGCTGCATCAGCATGATCCTTGTCATGTGGGCGACGTATCTCGCGGTTGAATCATGGGCCCTCTCCGTGAAGCGGGCGAAGCGCGTCGCTATGATGATCATCCTCGCGGTGAGCGCGTTTTTCGCGTGGACGATTGTGCACATGCTCAACCGCTTCGACGGCGTTCAGACAGCGCTTACGCTGCGGTTCATCGATTGGCTGATGGATACGTTCCCCGTCTCGTCGATTGTTCTGCTCCTGGTCGAGATGGTGCTGCTGGCGGCGGCAGCAGCCTCGCTTCGCAGGACGAGGCACAGCGTTATTACGCCCGACTCGGTGAAGGAGGCGGTGGATGCGTTGCCCGACGGCATATGCTTCTCCGCCGAGGACGGGATGCCGATTCTTGCCAACGAGCTTATGGGGGAGCTTGCCAACGACGCGTTCGGAGTCTCCCTGGTCGACGAGCACGCCCTTTGGAATCGTCTTCGCACGGGGGACTGCCTGCCCGACTATTCCATCGAACGCACCGATGCGCGCAGCGGGGGAGAGGGGATCCTGCTCGTGGCGGCAGACGGCCGCGCATGGCAGTTCTCGCGCCGGAACCTCGAAGTTGACGGCGTGCCTACGACCGAGACGATCGCTGCGGACGTTGCCGAGGAGTATTCCCTCGTGAGGAAGCTCGAGGATCGAAATCGCCATCTCGCAGATGTGAACGAGCGCCTGCGCGCCTATGGGCGCAACCTCGCCTGGCTCACGCGCGAGGAGGAGATCCTCTCGCTAAAGGCGTATGTGCACGAAGAGGTGGGCCGCGCGCTGCTGGCGCTGCGCACCTATGAGCGGCAGGATCCGTCGCAGCGCAACCGCGAGGCGCTGCTCGGGTATTGGCATGGCGTGGCGCATCTCCTCGAGAGCTCCGCCAAGGAGGAATCTATGGACAGTTGGGAACTGCTCGCCAAGGCAGCCGATGCCATCGGCGTCGACCTTGAGCTATCGGGGGAGCTTCCGGCCGAGAAGGCGGAGCGCGATCTCGCCGTCAAGGTGGTGCATGAGTGCCTGAACAATGCCGTGCGCCACGGAGACGCGCACCGCGTGGACGTGACGTGCTCGGTCGAAGACGATGCCGTGACGCTCACCATAACCAACGACGGTGCCGTACCGGCAGAACCTCCTGCCGATGGCGGCGGCCTCGCGAATATCCGCGCCATCCTCGAGCGCGCCGATGGTACCCTAACTGCGAAGTGGGAGCCGCAGGTCGCGGTGACCGCTCGATTCGGGCGGGTGAGGGCAGATGTCTAGGACACGGGTCATCATAGTCGATGATCAGCGCATAGCCAGGCAGTTCTTCGAGCTCATCGTTGCCGCAAGCGACCGCTACGAACTGGTGCATCAAGTCGAGTCGGCAACGTTCGCCGACACCTACGTGCTGCGCGGGAGCGTCGATCTCGTGCTTATGGACGTGCTCATGGCCGACGGCTCGAGCAGCTTCGATGCCATCGAGAAGATCAAACGCCTGCAACCGCAGATCAAGGTCATCGTGGTCACCTCCATTCCCGAGGTGTCGTGGATGGATGAGGCGCGGCGGCGCGGCGCCGACGGTTTCTGGTACAAGGAATCGGCCACGCAAACCGTGATCGATGTCATGGACCACGTCATGGCGGGTGAGCGCGTGTTTCCCGATACCCCTCCGGCCACCAGAGTGGGCCTTGCATCGAGCTCGGAGTTCACGCCGCGCGAGATAGATATTCTCCGGGCGCTGGTCGATGGTCTCTCAAATGACGAGATCGCGGAGCGGATGTGCCTCGCGCCGACAACCGTCAAGACCCACATGCGCCACCTCATTGAGAAGACCGGCTGCGAGAACCGTACCCAGCTGGCGCTGGCTGCGCGCGTCTCCGGTCTTGTCGTGGGTGCATCAGAGCTCGGGCTGTAGTGCTCACCTATAACGAATCCCGCAGTTTTATAGCGACCCCTCGAGCATCCAACTCGCGTTTCCGCTGGTAGATTACATTCAATGTGGGGGATTGCGTTATAAAACTGCGGGATTCGTCACCGGTCTACCAGCTCACGGTCTCCCAGATGGAGAAGAGCTGCTCCTCGGTGAGGGTGATGCCGCCCTCGC
>CAMNAH010000015.1 GCA_946530775.1 uncultured Coriobacteriales bacterium | reverse complement strand
ACCTGTTCGACGAGGCCATCGCGCTCGGTTCCAAGGCCGTTGACATGGTCGACGCAACCGACTTCTCGCCCGAGGAGGAGGCCCGTCTCGCCCAGAGCGAGGACGAGGCTCTTGCCGAGGACGCCGAGGCGCCCGCAGAGGCCCCGACGGACGAAGAGAGCGCCGAGTAGGTGGGCCGCAAAAGCCGCCTTGACGATGAGCTGGTAGCCCAGGGCTTCTTCGCGAGCCGCGATGAGGCGATGCGTGCGGTGCTTGCCGGCGATGTCTCCACAACCGATAGACGTATGAGCTCGCCGGGAGAGGCCGTCGAGCATGGCATCTACCTGCATGTACGCGGAAAAGGCGGCTACGTGAGCCGCGGCGGCCTCAAGCTCGAGCACGCGCTCGACGCGTTTGCCATCGATCCTGTTGGGAAGTGCTGCCTCGATGTGGGCTGCTCCACGGGAGGCTTCACCGACTGCCTGCTCAGGCGCGGCGCCGCGCACGTGGTGGCCGTCGACGTGGGATACGCGCAGTTCGACTGGGGGCTTCGCAACGACAGCCGTGTGGAGCTTCTCGAGCGCACCAACATCGTTGACCTCGCGGTGCCGGAGCGCGCGGCGACCATCGACTTAGCCGTCTGCGACGTGTCGTTCACCTCGGTCACCGCCGTGCTGCCTGCCGTGACGGCGCTCTTAAAGCCCGACGGCGTCTTCGTCACCCTTGTGAAGCCGCAGTTCGAGGCTGCGCGCGAGGACGTGGGGGAGGGCGGCATCGTGCGCGACGAGGTAGTGCGGCTCGCGTGCGTGGACAAGATCTCCGCGGCCTTCGCCGATCATGGCTATGAGGTGCTCGGCACCTGCACGAGCCCCATCACGGGTGCCAAGGGCAACATCGAATACCTGCTTGCCGGCCGCAAAGCGTGATCGTGGCGCACGCCTCACCCGGTAAGAGGTGTGCCACAGCTCGAAGCGCGTCCGTGATACACTCAGAAAAGGCATGAACACCGTCCGAAGCGAGGCTCTCTTGAAGGTCCTTCTCGTTCCCAACTATTCGCGCGACGACGCCATTCTGGACGCGCGCGAGCTCGAGTCCTGGCTTGGCGCCGAGGGCATCGAGGTTGCATGGGCGCACGACAAGAGGCTCTTTCCCCAGCGTCAGACCTCTGCGGAGGGCTGCAGCCTGGTGGTCTCGCTCGGCGGCGACGGCACGCTGCTGCGCGCGGCGAAGATCGTGGGATACTCCGAGATCCCCATCGTGGGCATCTCCTACGGCCACCTGGGCTTCCTCACCACGGCAGGTCCCGAGGACCTCATCGGAACGGTTGCTTCTGCGCTTGCCGGCGAGCTCCATGTGAGCCACCGCGCCACGCTTGCCGTTACCTCCGAGTTCGAGCGCGCCGATGGCAGTGTCTATACCCTCGAGAACTTCGCCCTGAACGACCTCTCCGTCTCGCGCGGCGGCCAGGGCTCCATGATCGAGTTCGACATCTCGGTCTCGGGGCGTCACATCGATCGGCTGCGCGGCGACGGCTTCATCGTCTCGACCGCGACCGGCTCCACCGGCTATGCGCTCGCGGCGGGCGGACCTATCGTCACACCCGAGTTCGCGGGCATGGTGTGCGTGCCCATCGCGCCGCACACCATCATGGCGCGCGCGTTCCTGACAAGCCCCTCCGATGTGGTCGAGATCGAGCTCTCGCCCGAACGACCCGTCAAGCGCCACTTCTTCGCCGACGGCCAGCCCATCGGGGAGGAAGAGGACGGCGAGGGCATGCGCGTCACTATCCGCCGCGGCCCCGGCGACATCCTGCTGCTCGATCACTCCGCGCAGAGCTTCTATCAGTCGGTCTCGCGCGTGTTCTACGGCAAGACGGGCGGTAAGTAATGCTCGAGGAACTCCACGCACGCAACGTTGCCCTTATCCGCGATGCGGCCATCGAGCCCGCGCGCGGCCTCACGGTGCTCTCGGGCGAGACGGGCACGGGCAAGACCGCGCTGCTCTCGGCCATCAAGCTGGCCGTGGGCGAGCGGGCGGACGCCACGAGCGTGCGCGAGGGCGCCGACGCCCTCGAGGTGGAGGCCCTGTTCTATCTGGGTGCCGACGATCTCGACGGCACCGTGGTACGCCGCCGCGTCTCGGCCGATGGCCGCGGACGCGCCACCATCAACGGCTCGATGGCGAGCGTTCACGAGCTTTCGGAGCGCATTGGCTCCACGGTCGACCTCTGCGGGCAGCATGAGCACCAGCGGCTGCTGTCGCCTGCGACGCACGTGGAGCTCATCGATGCATGGGCGGGCGAGGCTGCGGCTTCGGCGCTTGCCGGCTACCGTGATGCCCTCGAGGAGGCGCGCCGGGCGGCCGATGCGCTCGCCGAGGTGCACGCCCTCATGAGCGCGAGCGACGAGCGGCTTGCCGATGCCGAGTTCGTGCTGCGCCGTATCGGGGAAGTGAATCCTCAGGAGGGCGAGCTCGAGGAGCTCCGCGAGGCGCTTCCCATTGCCGAGCACGCCGAGCAGCTGCTCCAGAGCGCCGAGGGCGCCTATGCCGCGCTCGCATCCGACGAGGGTGCGCTCGATGCCGTGGGCACGGCCCATCGCCTGCTCGAGCAGGCCTCCGTTCACGATAAGAACCTCTCGTCGTTCGCAGCCTCGCTCGACGACGCCATCGCCACCATCGAGGATGTTGCCCGCGACCTGCGCAGCTACTGCGATCGCATGGACATCGACGAGGAGGAGCTCGTGCGCATGCAGGCGCGCTACTCCGCGCTGCAGGGCCTCATGCGCAGCTTCGGCCCGGGCATGGAGCGCGTGTTCGCGCGCAAGGCCGAGGCGGAGGCCGTGGTCTCCGCGCATCAGGGCGGGGGAGAGCGGCTCCGTGCCGCGCAGGCCGCCGTCGATGCCGCCGAGCGCGTCCTTGCCGATGCGGCTGCATCGCTGATGCGCGTGCGCCGGGATGCCGCGCCCAAGCTCTGCGCTGCCATCACCGAGCAGATGAAGCGCCTCGAGATGGGCAGCGCCGAGGTTGAAATTGCCTTCGAGGACCTTCCGCGCGAGCAGTGGACGTCCACGGGCCCCGCGCGCATCGAGCTGCTCTATCGTCCCGCCGCCGGCATGGCCGCCAAGCCCCTGAAGCGCATCGCCTCGGGCGGCGAGATCAGCCGCGTCATGCTTGCCGCGAAGGTGGTCATGGGCGCTGCCGACGCGGTCGACACGCTTGTCTTCGACGAGGTCGACGCCGGTGTGGGCGGTGCCACCGCCGTGGCGCTCGCGGCTGTGCTCGCCGACCTTGCACGCACGCACCAGGTTCTTGTCGTGACGCACCTCGCGCAGGTTGCCGCCCGCGCCGAGCGCCAGTACGTGGTGGAGAAGATCGGCGACGACGTGCCCGAGACGCAGATCCGCGAGGTCGCAGGCGAGGAACGCGTGCGCGAGATCGCCCGCATGCTCGCGGGAGATGCCAGCGATGCCGCGCTCGCCCATGCGCGCGAGCTGCTCGGCTGACGCCCGTCTCCGTAAAGCACTATCTTAAGAAAATGTCATTTTACGAAATTGATACGTTCGGCGTATCGTCGCCGTCGTACAATGGAATCCCGTAGGGAACGAGCGTCTTCTTCTGCGGGAGGTCATCATGGCAAAGCATATATTCGTCACCGGCGGCGTGGTCTCGGCGCTGGGCAAGGGCATTACGGCGGCATCGCTGGGGCGCCTGCTCAAGGCGCGCGGCTATAAGGTCATGATGCAGAAGGCCGATCCGTACCTCAACGTGGACCCCGGCACCATGAGCCCCTTCCAGCATGGCGAGGTCTTCGTGACCGACGATGGCAAGGAGACGGACCTCGACCTGGGCCACTACGAGCGCTTCATCAACGAGAGCCTCACCGCCGACTCCAACTTCACAAGCGGCCTCATCTACCAGACGCTCATCTCGCGTGAGCGAGCGGGCGACTTTCTCGGCGGCACCGTGCAGGTGATCCCGCACGTCACCGGCGAGATCAAGGCGCGCTTCGCCGCGGTGGAGGAGACGGGCGCCGACGTGGTCATCACCGAGATCGGCGGCACGGTGGGCGATATCGAAGGCCAGCCCTTCATCGAGGCCATGCGGCAGTTTCGCAAGGAGAAGGCCGCGGGGGATGTGATCTGCATCCACGTGAGCCTCGTGCCCTATATCTCGGCCGCCCACGAGATCAAGACCAAGCCCACGCAGCATTCCGTGAAGGAGCTGCGCTCGATGGGCATCCAGCCCGACATCATCGTCTGCCGCAGCGACCACGAGGTCGACGCCTCCGTGCGCGCCAAGCTCGCGAGCTTCTGCGATGTGGACGCGAGCTGCGTGTTCCAGAACCTCGACTGCCCCTCCATCTACGACGTGCCGCGCCACCTGGCCGACCAGGGCTTCGACCGCAAGGTGTGCGAGCTGCTGGGCCTCGAGGAGCGCACGCGCGATATGAGCCCGTGGTACTCCTTCACAGGCGCCCTGCACGAGGCCAACGCGCTTGCCGACATCACGCGCATCGGCGTGGTGGGCAAGTACACGTCGCTTCCCGATGCGTACCTCTCGGTGATCGAGGCGCTCCATCATTCGGGCGTCTACTACGGCCGCCATGTGGAGGTCGAGCTTATCGACGGCGAGAACCTCAATCCCGACTACGTTGACGAGACGCTCGCGGCCTATGACGGCATCCTCGTGCCCGGCGGCTTCGGCATCCGCGGTATCGAGGGCAAGATCGCAGCCGCCGGCTATGCGCGCAGGCAGAAGGTGCCCTATCTGGGCGTGTGCCTGGGCCTCCAGGTTGCCGTGGCGGAGTATGCGCGCAACGTGTGCGGCATGGAGGGTGCCACATCCACCGAGTTCGAGCCCGGGTGCCGCTATCCCGTGATCGACCTCATGCCCGAGCAGCGCGGCATCGAGGCCAAGGGCGCCACCATGCGCCTCGGCGCCTATCCGTGCGTGCTTGCGCCGGACACCCTCGCCGCCGAGGCCTACGGGCGCCTCGAGATCTCCGAGCGCCATCGCCACCGCTTCGAGGTCAACAACGACTACCGCGATGTGCTCGAGGCGGCGGGCCTGCATGTGAGCGGCACTTCTCCCGACGGCAGCCTCGTCGAGGTGGTAGAGTTGGCTGAGGAGGACCATCCGTGGTACGTGGCCACGCAGGCGCACCCCGAGTTCAAGAGCCGCCCCAACGAGCCGGCTCCGCTCTTCCGCGAGTTCGTGCGCGCCGCCATCGCGCGCCACGAGCATCGCGACCGCCGCGACCTGCATGTGGTGGGCGTCCCGGTCCTCTCCGATGCCGGCGTGGGGCCGGAGAAGGTCGAGAGCTAGGAGCCTGGTTGGATCTGGCACGGGCCAAACGCGAATATCTCGATTACCTCGCCATCGAGCGGGGGTCGTCGGCCAATACCGTCGAGGCGTACGGCCGCGACCTCGAGCGCTACCTTGCCTTTCTCGCCGACCGCGGGGTGAGCGACCCCGAGGCCGTCACGCGCGCGCTCATAGAGGAGCATATCGCCGCGCTGGTCGATGTGGGCCTTGCTCCCACATCGGTCGAGCGTGCCGTCTCGGCCATCAAGGGCTTCCACCGCTTCATGGTGGCCGAGCAGATCTGCACCGCGCACCCCACGGCCGACCTGCCGCTTCCCTCAAAGCCCAAGCACCTGCCCGACGTGCTCTCCATCGAGCAGGCGCGCGCCCTGCTCGACCAGACCTTCCGCGATACGGCCACCGACCAGCGCGACCGCGCCATCCTCGAGGTGCTCTACGGCTGCGGCCTGCGCGTCTCGGAGCTCTGCGGACTCGACCAGCGCGAGGTCTATCTCGACGATGAGATGCTGCGGGTCTTCGGCAAGGGGTCCAAAGAGCGCATGGTGCCCATCATGGGAGGCGCCGCAGAGGCGCTCGGCAGCTATCTGGTGCGCTGGAGGCCGCAGCTCGTGGGCAAGAAGCCCAGCAGCGCGGTGTTCCTCAACGCGCGCGGCGGACGCATCTCGCGCCAGTCGGTGCATGCCATCTGCGAGAAGTACGGGCGCCTTGCGGGCATCGAGGGGCTGCACCCGCACACGCTGCGCCACTCGTTCGCCACGCACATGCTCGAGGGCGGTGCCGACCTGCGCATCGTGCAGGAGATCTTGGGCCACGCCAACATCGCCACCACGCAGCTCTACACGCATATCGACCGCACCCATGTGCGCATGGCCTATCTGGCCGCGCATCCCCGCGCGCACGTCTCGTAGGGGCTCGTAGGGGCTCTGTGGAGTAGGGGAGCGCGAGGGCAGCGCTGTCCCATGCTGGCACATGCGCGCACATGCACCGTTCGCGATCGGAGTACCCCGTTCGTGAACGGTGCTCTTTTAGGCCTTGAAAACCTACACCGATCGCGAACGGAGTATTCCGTTCGCGAATGGCGCACCGTCTCCAGCGTCGCTTCCGCTGCGCAACCCGCTTCATGGTTGTGCTGCGAACACCTGTACCCGCAATATCTGGTATGAGCAGCGGCGATGCAGCACCGCTCACCCAACTATTCCCCCAAAAAAGTCGAAAAGTGGGGAAAAATGTCGTGAAATGTGGCGAGAAACGTATATAGTAGTTGGCATGCAATTCTAGCCCGTGGGCGTGGTATGCGAAGGAAGGAGGAGAGGATGTACCTGACTGGCACCTACCAGCACAACCTGGATGCCAAGCAGCGCCTCACCCTCCCTGCCGACTTCCGCCGCCAGATCGACGGCACCGTGTATCTCGTCAAGGTCATGGATTGCGTGTACGGCTTCACGCCGGAGGGCCACAAGGACTACGTCGAGTCCCTGTTCCCCGGCGGCTTCGATCCGCGCGATCGCAAGCAGGACGCGCTCCGCCGCGCCATCAATGCCCAGACGGTCATGACCGATGTCGATTCGGCCGGCCGTGTCAGCCTGAGCAAGATGAGCGAGAAGGTGCACGACATGCTCGGCCGCGAGGTGGTTATCGTGGGCAACACGGATCACTTCGAGGTTTGGAACGCGACCACGTGGAATGAGAAGCAGGCTGCTCTTACGGACGAGGACTTCGCAGCCCTCCTGTTCAACGAGTAGGCCGGCGTGGGCACTTTGACAGCTGAATATCGGCACGTACCCGTGATGCTTTCCCAGGTGCTCGCCGAGTTGGATCCCAAGGTGGGGGAGGTCGTCTGCGACTGCACCCTCGGCGGGGCCGGACACTCGGTGGAGCTGGCGAGAAGGATCGCACCCGAGGGCCTCCTGATCGGCATCGACCAGGACGACATGGCTCTCGAGGCCGCATCGAAGCGCCTTGCAACCGAGGTGCCCGAGGCGGAGACGCGCGTCCTCAAGGGAAATTTCTCCCAGATGGACGACCTTCTCGTCACGGCTGAGATCCCCGGAGTCGACTGCTTCCTGTTCGACCTGGGCGTCTCATCGCCGCAACTCGATATTCCGGAAAGGGGCTTCTCCTACCACGAGGATGCCCCGCTCGACATGCGGATGGATTCGGAGAACAACACCCTAACCGCAGCAGAGGTCATAAACCACTACACCGAAGCCGACCTCATCCGAATCCTGCGCATGTACGGAGATGAGCGTCACGCCCCGCGCATCGCAGCCAGAATCGTATCCGCGCGGGGCAAAACGCCCATCACCTCTACCTTGCAGCTGGCGGAGCTCGTCAAGAGCGCCATTCCCGCTGCAGCACGACGCACCGGAGGGCACCCAGCGAGAAGAACATTCCAGGCCCTGCGCATCGAGGTCAACCACGAGCTCGACGCGCTCGAACAAGGGCTAAACGCAGCACTTCGCTGGGCCAATCCGGGAGGTCGCATCTGCGTCATCTCCTACCACTCCCTTGAGGATCGCATCGTGTCGCACATCTTCTCCGAGATGTCCCGCGGCTGCACCTGCCCGCCGGACTTCCCGGTGTGCGTATGCGGGAACGTACCGATAGTCCGCGTTCGCACGCGCAAGGCCCTCACAGCCAGCGCGGACGAGGTGGACGCCAACCCGAGGGCACGAAGCGCCCTCATGCGCGTGGCCGTGAAGCTCTAAGGCCGCCCGCACCCAACCCAGGCACTGACGGGGAAACCCGTCCGGGCACTACAAACACAGCATAGATGTACCAAAACGCACTCTAAACGCACCACCAACGAAGCACTACCGGAAGACGCACGAACAAGGAACGAAGATGAATATGTACAGCGCAGAAGCCCTCGAATTCGAGGAGCAGCTCGAGAGCCGCCCGACGCGGCAGCGCGAGCAGCAGCCCTCGTTCGAGGTCGTTACAGGCGGGGGGCTTGATTCCCGCGTTCGCGCCGGCGTGTCCTCGGCGTTCCTTGCACGTGTGAAGGCCGTTGTGGCCGCAGCGGTCCTCATCTTCGTCCTCGGCTCCGTCCGCGTGGCGCTCACCGCAGCCACCGTCTCGGTGCTCTCCACGAACGCCACGCTGCGCGAGCAGATCTCCACCTTCGAGACCAACAACGATAACCTTCGAGTTGAACGTTCGCTTCTTGCGAGCGCAACGCGAATCGACCGCATCGCCACGCAGAACTACGGCATGATTTCTCCCGCATCATTCGATGTCATCGTCTTCGAGCCCGAGGTAGAAGAAGAGGTAGAAGGCGAGATTTCGGAAGAGTCTGAGGTTGAAGTTGAGGATGAGGCTTCTGCTGAGGAGGCCGCACCCGAGCAGGATGCCGCAATCGCGTCCGAGGGCTTCACATTCGATGCGACGCTGCTGACCGCCGGCCTCTAGGACGGGCGGACCCAGTATCGTGGCGCGCAGAGGAAACAACGATTCCCATCGCTATCAGGACTATCCCGAGGCCTCGTACGACGAGGCCTCGCGTGCGCGATATAGGCGAAGGGCGGCACGCGCCGGCGGCTCCGGCTCCGGCGGATTCGACAACGGCATCGCGGTTATCCAAAAGCTGTTCCTCGGCGTTTTCGTGCTCGTCGCACTGAGGCTCGTATGGCTCCAGGTTGTCCAGGCACACGAGCTGTCCACTGCCGCCGAGGATCGCCGCACCAACGTCATGACCCTCTATGCGCGCCGCGGAACCATCTACGACCGCAATGGCAACGTGCTCGCCATGAGCGTCGAATGCAAGACGGTCTATGCGAATCCCGAGGATATCGAGAATGCCTCTCGCACCGCGCAGATCCTTGCGCAGTATCTGGGCGGCACCGCCTCGGATTACCTGCCCGATCTCGTCTCGGACACCACCTTCGTCTATATCGAGCATAAGGTCGATATGGAGGTGGCCGAGAAGCTCGAGGACGCCCTCGATGCCGAGGGCCTTATCGGCATCTACTTCCTCGACGATACCAAGCGCGTCTACCCCTATGGCGAGACCGCCGGCCAGATCCTCGGCGTTGTGGGTACCGACGGCGACGGCCTCACCGGCCTCGAGTACTACTACGATGACATCCTCAAGGGCGAGGACGGCCAGATGATCGTGGAGGAGGGCATCGGCGGCACGCCTATCGCCGGCGGCGCCAACCAGATCATCGAGGCCAAGAACGGCACCGACATCGTCATCTCCATAGACATCAACATCCAGGCGAAGGCCGAGGCGGCCCTTGCCGAGGCCGTCACCACCTACAAATCGGAGTCGGGTTCGGTCATGGTGACCGATCCGCGCAACGGCGAGATCCTTGCCGCATGCTCCACGCCCTTCATCAACCTGAACGACCTCGACAACGCCGATCCTGCCGGCCTCAACTTGAGGCTCGTGACCGACTCCTACGAGCCCGGATCGGTCTTCAAGGTCATCACGCTCGCCACGGCTTTCGATTACGGCCTGGTCACTCCTTCGACGGTGCTCACCGTTCCCGAAACGGTTCGCGTGGGCGACGACGATGTCTACGATGACTGGACCCGCACCTATGCCGAGCAGGTCACCGTGCGCGAGATCCTCCAGAACTCCTGGAACACCGGCACGGCCTTGATCGCGCAGTCGGTGCTCGGAGACGAGCGCTTCGCGGCCGGCGTGGATGCGCTCGGAATCGGACATCCCACGGGTATCGACTTCCCGGGCGAAGCCACCGGCATCGTGACGCCGTATGCCGAATACGATGGCTCTACCTGCGGCTTCATGTCGTTTGGCCAGAGCGTCTCCATTCCCATGGTCCAGATCGTCCGCGCCTTCGGCGCCATTGCCAACGACGGCGTGCTCACCACCCCGCACTTCCTCATCGCCGCGGGCGGCGAGGCTATCGATTGGGGAGAGGGCGAGCGCGCCATCTCGTCCGAGGCCTCCGATATGACGATCGACTGCATGCGCGCGGTCATGACCGGGGGCACCGGCGTGAACGGCCAGGTCTTCGGCTACGACATCGCGGGCAAGACCGGCACGGGCGAGCAGTCCGTCACGGGTGAGGGGTATACGGGCGGTCACTTCACGGCATCGCTCTGCGGTTTCGCCAACGCCGACAACCCCGAGGTCCTCGTGTACGCAGGCTTGAACGGCGTCAGCTTCCTCGCGAGCGCATCTTCGGCATATCTCTTCTCGACTATCATGGAAGAGGCCGTCACCGACATGGGCGTCCAGCCCGCCATCTGATCAAGGGATACACGCATGCTTGCCCTCTCCGCACACGAAATCGCCGCACATACCGGCGCAGAGCTCATCGTCGGCGCCGATACCGTCGTCTTCGGCGATACGATCATCGACTCGCGCAAGGCCGCCGACGGCGCCCTCTTCGTCGCCTTCAAGGGGGAGAGGAGCGACGGCAACCGCTTCGCGCTCTCCGCGCTCGAGGCAGGAGCCGCGGCTGCGGTGCTCTCCGATGCCCCCGCCGACGACGTGCTCGCCTATGCGAAGGCCAACGGCCGTGCCCTTCTGCGCGCAGAGGCCGACGACTGCGAGGAGTTCCTCCTGAGGCTCGCCGCCTATGAGCGCTCCCGCCACCCCGAATGGATCGTCGTGGGCGTGACGGGCTCCGTGGGCAAGACCACCACCAAGGACATGCTCGCCGCCGCGCTCTCCGCGCGCTATCGCACGCATGCCACGCAGGGCAACTACAACAACCTTCTCGGCATGCCGCTCACGCTGCTCAACACCCCCGCGGATACCGAGGCCCTCGTGCTCGAGATGGGCATGGACGGTCTCGGGCAGATCGAGCGCATGTCGCGCGCCGCGAAGCCCGTGCTCGCGGCCATCACCAACGTGGGCGTGAGCCACCTGGCCCATCTCAAGACGCGCGAGAACATCGCCCGCGCCAAGGCTGAGATCATCTCGGGCATGGAGGCTGCATGCGGCATCTCGCCCGTGCTCGCCCTCACCTCCGCCAACGATTTCACCGCCCACATCATCGAGAACTACGCCGTGCCCGCGCACGTGGATACGATCACGGTGGGCACCCGCCGCGGCGACGATGTGCGCCAGACCGCGCTCACGGTCCACCATGACGCCACCACGCAGGCCGACCTTGCCTTCGCGGACGGCACGTCCATCTCGCTCGACCTGCCCGTTCCCGGAACGAGCGCCGTCATCGACGCCATGCTCGCCCTCGCCCTCGCGCAGCGCGCGGGCGTCGACGTGCATGCCGCAGCCGAGGCGCTCGCGCACATGCAGCTCACCTCCATGCGCCTCGACGTGCGCACGGCCCCGTGCGGAGCGAGCATCATCGACGACACCTACAATGCGAGCCCTGCCTCGATGGCCTCCTCGCTCGCCGTGCTCTCGTCCATGTCCTGTTCCGGCAAGCGCATCGCCGTGCTCGGCGAGATGCTCGAGCTGGGGGAGGACGAGCTCCAGATGCACGCCTGCGTGGGTGCCTATGCGGCAGCGCTCGGCATCGACCTCCTCGTCTGCATCGGCGGCGAGCTCGCCGGCGCCATCGCCGCGGGCGCGCGCACGGTGGGATTCTCGGAGGACGCGCTTTTGATGTTCGATTCGGTATCGGACGCTCTCGAGACGCTCGTTCCCGTACTATGTGAGGGCGATGTGCTGCTTGCCAAGGCTTCCCGCGGCAGCGGCCTCGATGCGTTCGTCAAGGGAGTCCTCGCATGATCGGCAATCCGCAATATCCTACCTACCAGGTATTTCTCGCAATCTTCGTGGCAACCGCCATCGCGGTGCTCGCCATGCCCCTCTTCATCCGCCTCATGAGGCGCGAGGGCGTGGGCCAGCAGATCCGCGCCGATGGACCGCAGCGCCACCTCACCAAACAGGGCACGCCCACCATGGGCGGCATCGTCATCTTGGCATCCACGCTCCTGACCTGCATCCTTCTGGCCAAATGGACGCCCGACCTGACGCTTGCCATGGTCGCCACCATCCTCACGGGCGCGCTCGGCCTGCTCGATGACATCGAGTCGGTCGCGCATGCGCGCTCGCTCGGCCTCACGCCCAGCCAGAAGATGGCGGGCCTCATCGCCATCTCGGTGGCCTTCTGCCTCTATGCGGTCAACGCGTGCGGCATCGCGCCCACCATCGCGTTCCCCGGCGGCTTCGCCATCGACCTCGGCATCCTCACGACCACGATTCCCTTCGGCGCCTCGGGCATCGCGATTCCCTGGCTCTATGTGGTCTTCGTCTTCCTGCTCATGGCCGGCCTCTCCAACGCGGTCAACCTCACGGACGGCCTCGACGGCCTCGCGGGCGGCTGCACCATGGTGGTCATGCTGGTCATGGCCATGGTCGCCTTCCGCTACGAGGAGCTCAACCTCGCCATCTTCGCGGCATCGATCGCCGGTGCCTGCGTGGGCTTCCTCTGGTACAACTGCTATCCTGCGACCATCTTCATGGGCGATACGGGATCGCTCGCCCTCGGCGCGGCCTTCGCGGCGCTCGCCGTGCTCACTAAGACCGAGGTTACCTCGCTCGTCATGGGCGGCCTGTTCATCGCTGAGGCGCTCTCGGTCATCATCCAGGTCGTGAGCTTCAAGTCGACGGGCAAGCGCGTGTTCC
>CAMNAH010000014.1 GCA_946530775.1 uncultured Coriobacteriales bacterium | reverse complement strand
CGGCGAAGGAGATGAGCTCCTTGCGGGCGTCGGTGATGGTGTAGGTGGCGAAGACAGCGTCAACGGTGTCGTTCTGCAGGACCGACTCGCGGGTGGAGGACTGGACGAGGGTGAGCTCGTAGGCGGAGGCGTCGTCGAGGATGTAGGTGGCGAGCAGCTGCCAGAGGCCCGCGTCGAAGCCGCGGTGCTTGCCGTCGACCTCGTTGAGCTGCGAGAACAGCGTGGAGGTCTCGACGCCGCCCACACGCAGGACACCGGCTTCCTTCACGCGCTTGGCCCACTCGCTGGCCGCGATGGCGTCCTCGTTGGCGATGGGGCCGGACTGGACGAGCGCGTCGAAGGCCTCGGCATCGAGGGCGGTATCGGCGGAGGCGTCGTCGGCGGGAGCGTCGGAGCCGCCATCGGCGGGAGCGGGGGCTTCGCCGCCGCACGCGGCGAGGGCGAGAGCTGCGCTGCCGAGGCCGAGCGCGAGGACGGAACGACGGCTGATGTTGGCGGATTTCATGGTGGTTCCCTTCCTTCCTGTTTGGGGCACATTCCCATGATGCCCCTAAAACATGGTTTCTAAACGATGCGATGCGTACATGCGAGCAAGCGCGAAACGAAGACGATGATGGCGCCCAGACTCCCCAAGGTCGCCCGACCCGCGGGCACAAAGGCCCGAGTCCGGGCTACGAACAGGCGCAACAGCTCCACACCATATGTACGGTAAACGTCTTCATGGCTTTAAATCATACCTAGGAGAAGGTATTTATCAAACCGCTGTAACAGAGCTGAAAACGTATGCGGCCGAACGGCGTTTCCTAACGGGCGAGCGCGAAGTATGCGATAACGGCGATGCCCAGGACGATGCGATAGACGCCGAAGGGCTTGAAGTCATGCTTGCGCACGAATCCCACGAGGAACTTGATGGCGATGAGCGAGACGACAAACGCCACGACAGAGCCCACGCCGAGAATGGCGAATTCGGAGGCGACAAACGCGCCGCCGCCCACGAAGTACTTCACGAGGCGCAGCAGCGAGGCACCGAACATAACGGGTATCGCCAGGAAGAACGTGAACTCCGCCGCAACCGGGCGGGCGCAGCCCAGCGCGAGGCCGCCGATGATCGTGGAGCCCGAGCGCGAGGTTCCCGGCACGAGCGAGAGCACCTGGAACAGGCCGATCCCGATGGCCGTCTTCCAAGAGAGGTCCTCAAGGGTTGCCGTCGTGGCGAGCGAATCGGCGCCTGCCAGCGCAGATGCGTTGGCGAAGTGACGGCCGGAGGGCACCTCGGCAGCGCGCGCATTGCGCTTGCTCTCGAGCACGATGAACGCGATGCCGTACACGATGAGCGCGGCGGCGATCACGAACGGCCCCGAGAGATGCTCGTCCATCCAGTCGTCCAGCGGGATGCCCACCACGGCCGCGGGAATGCACGCAACCACGATCTTGCCCCAGAGCAGCCAGGTGTTCTTGCGCTCCTCGGGCGTCTTCTTAAAGGAGAAGGGATTGAGGCGCCCGAAGTAGAGCACCACGACGGCGAGGATGGCGCCCAGCTGGATGACCACGAGAAACATCGTCCAGAAGGCATCGGATACGTTGAGCTTGACGAACTGGTCAAGCAGCAGCATGTGACCCGTCGACGAGATGGGCAGCCACTCCGTGATACCCTCCACGAGACCGTACAATGCCGCTTTCAACAGCTCGATGATGTCCACTCGTGCCTCCCGCCGAACTTCTCCATACCTTTGCTATCTATTCATGATAACCTTGAAAGTCCTTACGCGCCTGCACTCCATCAACGTACTCGAATCGTGGAAGATACGTGACTTCGGCGAAACTACGGTAAAGTAGTACGGCATGTGCTGTACGACGTTTAGGGGACATAGCTTGGTCGAAACGCCAAGACATAGCAACGCCTTCGCTGCATTCATGCTTATAGCAGCGATGTTCGGCGCCATCATCCTTATGCCCGCGCGCGCTCAAGCGGCAACCATGGCTGAGCTTCAGGCCGAGGTTGTGCGCTGCAGCGACGAATACGACACCACCGTCAAGCATATAGAAGAGCTCCAGGCCCAGATCGAGGCCAACGAGGCAAGGATCGCCGAGATCGAGGCCATTCTCCCCGAGCAGCGCCAGCGCACGAGCGACTCCATCCGCTGGCAGTATCGCATCTCCCGCGACGCCCCCGGCCTCATCGAGATGGTGCTCTCGGCCGACAGCTTCTATGACATGCTGGCGACCATCCAGTACCTCGACATCATCCAGACGCGCAACAACAGCGAGCTCCAGGCACTCATCGACCTCGATGCGGAGCTCACGGCCACGCGCCAGGCGCTTGCCAACGACATGGCCCTCGCCGAGGCGGAACGCGCCGCAGCGCAGGATGCGCTCGATGCCGCCGTAGCCGCACGCGAGGAGCTGCAGGCCGCCATCCTCGCCCAGGAGGAGGCGGAGCGCGCAGCCCGCGAGCGCGCCATCGAGGAGGCCGCCAAGCAGGAGACCTTCACCAACGCCAGCGGCCAGCAGGCGACCGTCGAGATTCCGTCCTCCCCCGATACCGGCGCCACCGGCGGCTCGACGCCCTCGCAGGGCAGCGATTCCGGAAACGTCAACACGGATTCGGTGGTCACCACGCGCGATTACTACGTGCAGGTGTGGTCGGGACGCATCGACAACTTCCTCGCCGGCACTCCCCTCTCGGGCTACGGATACGCCTTCGCCGAGGCGGCTTGGGATTACGGCGTGGACCCGCGCTGGTCGCCCGCCATCGCCGCCGTCGAGAGCTCCAAGGGCTACTACTGCTTCGAGCCCTACAACGCCTGGGGCTGGTTCGCCTATCTGGGCTACGACTGGGATTCGAGCATTCGCGCACACGTCGCCGGCCTTGCGAGCGGATACGGCTATACGCTCACCTACGCGGCCGCCGCGCGCTACTGCCCGCCGGGAGACGCATGGTATTCCGCCACGGCATACTATATGGTCCAGGTCTGGCCCACCGACCAGCTCTAAGCGCGGTCAGCACGTTCTTCCTTAACCTATTTCCTTATCCGATTTCCAACCGCAAGTTAGTCTTACCCGCCTTGCTCTGCTATGATTTGCTCATGAAAAGGGAGTAGCTTGCATGCCCCCTCGGGCATGTAGCATGGTTTCGTCAGTACGGGATCAAGACACCATCCCCGGGCCATGCTCTCAGAAGCGAGACTTTTTGCCGCATTGTCAGCCATGCAGCAGGAGTCTCGCTTTTTGCTGCGACCACACAGGAGCACGTCCCATGGATTCAACCGCCGCAGCCGCCTCCATCCTGTCGCTTCTCGCAGGCATCGGTATCTTCCTCATCGCCTGCAAGATGATGAGCGATAACCTCGAGAGCATCGGAAGCGACAAGCTGCGCGCCATGTTCGCGAAGGCATCGAGGAGCAAGCTCATCGGCGTCGGCATCGGCACCGTGGGCACGGCCGCCATCCAGAGCTCCGGTGCCACCACCGTCATGGTGATCGGCTTCGTGAACGCGGGCATCATGACCCTCTCGCAGGCTGCGGCCATCGTGTTCGGCGCCAACATCGGCACCACCATCACCGCCCATATCGTGGCGCTCGGCCTGGGCGGCGGCAATTCCGTCTCCACCACGGTGATCTTCTCGGCCTTCACCTGCCTCGGCGCGCTTCTCGCACAGAAGTCGAAGAGCGATACCGTCAAGACCATCGGCGGCATCATCACGGGCTTCGGCATGCTGTTCATCGGCCTCTCCATGATGAGCAGCTCCATGGAGGGCTTCGCCCAGCTCGAGGGCGTGCGCACCTTCCTCGCCTCCATCAAGAACGGCGCGTTGCTCATCCTCACGGGCGCCATCCTCACCGCCATCATCCAGAGCTCGTCGGTCATGACCTCGGTGGCCATCACCATGCTCGTCACCGGCCTCATCACGCTCGACCAGGGCATCTTCCTCACCATGGGCTCCAACATCGGTTCCTGCGTGGTATCGGTCATCGCGAGCATCACAAGCGGCGCGAATGCCAAGCGCACGGCCGCCATCCACCTCATCTTCAACATCGGCGGCGTCGTCCTGTTCACGCTCATCGGACTGGCCATCAGGTTCTTCACGGGCGGCTCGGTCTCGCTGGGGTCGATCTTCGAAGGTGCCTTCCCCGGCGCCCCGCAAACCCAGCTCGCCGTGTTCCACACCGTCTTCAACGTGATCGCAGTCATCGTCGCCCTGCCGCTTTCCGACATGCTCGTGGCCTTCGTGACCCGTCTCATCCCCGAGGGCGCGCCCGTTGCCGAACCTGATTCCTCGAGCAAGATCCAGCTCCACTACGTCGATGAGAACATGCTCGCCACGCCCGTCATCGCCGTGGCGCAGGTCAAGACCGAGATCGCAAACATGGCCGGCATCGCACGCGACAATTTCAG
The DNA here is from genome assembly GCA_946530775.1 of uncultured Coriobacteriales bacterium. The sequence goes on along the minus strand of CAMNAH010000014.1, from coordinate 8,902 downwards.
GTCGGCGATGAACATGGCCGCAACCATGGACTTCAAAGGCCTCCCCGCATTCGAGGAGAACGAGCGCGAGCTCGACCACATCAACCGCGACCTCGTCAGGTTCATCACGAAGCTTCTGAACGAGCGCTTGGGCGAGATCGACCAGGCGTACCTCTCGGGCGCGTTCCACACCATCTCCGACCTCGAGCGCGTGGGCGACTACGCCGAGAACATCGTCGAGTATTCCCAGTCGCTCTCAGAGCTCGGACAGACCTTCGCACCCGCTGAGGTCGTGGAAATCAAGGCGGCGGAGGAGCTCATCGAGGATCTGTACGAGCACGCCCTGAGCGCCTACATGCACGGCGACGACCGCGAGGTCCAGCAGGCCTATGACGCTGAGAACAGGGTGAACGACATCACCGATAAGATGGCCGAGAACTATATCGAGCGCATGTCGGAGGGCGCGTGCACGCCTGAGTCGGGCACGCGGTTCTACTCGCTCGCGATGGACACCGAGAGGGTGGGCGACCACTTCGTCAATATCGCGAAGGCCGCGCACAGGCCCCGTTAATCGGCGCGCTCCTCGGAGTCGGTTCCCGCGGTGAGGAACACCATCGCCATGATGAGCACGAATCCCACGAGCTCGGCGACTGAGAATTCCGTGTGAAGCCATAGCGTCGTGGCGATGGTCGCCGTGATGGGCTCGATCGAGCCGAGCAGCGCCGCACGCATGGACCCCGCATCCTTGACGCCCTGCGTGAAGAGGCCGTAGGCGCCGAACGTCCCAAGCACGATGCAGAACGAGAAGAGCGCGATGCCCACGGCATCGAACGCGGGCATATGCTCCCAGGGGCGCACGAAGACCGCGAGCGTGATGCCCGACATGAGAAACGCCAGCCCATTCACCACGAGGTTGCTCCAGCGCTCCATGGCGCGCTTGGGCACGATGGAGAGGCATGCAGACGATACGGCGAGCAGGATTCCCCAGATGGCGCCTTCCGCGGGAAGGGCGAGCTCGCCGGGGCGGCCGCCCGTCGCCACCAGATAGGTGCCCACGAGCGCGCAGACGATGCCGAAGGCCTCGCGCTTGCGCGGCGCACGCCGCATCGAGATGCACACGTAGCCCAGCACGAGGAGCATGCCCAGGCTCTGGATGATGGTCGCGGTTGCCGAGTTGGTCCAGAAGATCGCCTGCAGATACGAGATCTGCGAGAAGAGGATGGCCGAGAGGCCCACGCCGTAGATCCAGAGAAGGTTCTTCGGACGCGAGACGGCGTCGACCAGGGCCTCGCGGTTGAGAAGCCACGCAGGCACGAGGAAGAACCAGCAGCCCAGCAGCTCGCGCATGCAGGCGAACCACAGCGGATCGACGGCATAGGTGTTCATGAGGTACTTCGCGACGGTGCCGTTGATACCCCAGAGCGTGCCGCCGACAAGCGTCATGACGATGCCGCGCCTCACGCGCGCCTTATCCTCCATCGAACCTTCTCTTCCCGTACTGCGGCTGGGACACTTTTACCCGGTCTTTTCGTCCCACTTGGAATGTGGGACGAAAAGACCGGGTAAAAGTGTCCCAGCATCATCGTTGGCCCGTAGGAGCATAGCACGTTCTGGCATCGCCTCTGCTACAGTTATCAGGTATCCAGAATTCCGGAGGTTTCACATGGCAGAATCCGCCCGCTCCTTCACCGCCCCCCGCGCAGACCTCGCCGTGGGCACCGTGCACGAGGGCTTCACCGTCACCGCGATCCACGAGCTGCCCGAGCTCTCGGGCTGCGCCTACCAGATGCGCCACGATGCAAGCGGTGCCCGCATGCTCTGGATCGCCTGCGACGACGCCAACCGCGCCTTCGCCATTGGCTTCAAGACGCCGCCCGCAGACGACACGGGCGTGTTCCACATCCTCGAGCATTCGGTGCTCTGCGGGTCGGATCGCTTCCCCGTGAAGGAGCCGTTCGTCACCCTGCTCAAGACCTCGATGCAGACCTTCCTGAACGCCATGACGTTCCCCGACAAGACCCTCTACCCGGTGGCGTCCACCAACGTGACCGACCTCGAGAACCTCATGGACGTCTATCTCGACGCGGTGCTCCACCCCGCCATCTACAGCCGCCCGCGCATCTTCGAGCAGGAGGGCTGGCACTACGAGCTCGAGAGCCCCGAGGCACCGCTCACCTACAACGGCGTGGTCCTGAACGAGATGAAGGGCGCCACCTCCGACCCCGACGACATGCTCTTCTCGGAGGTCAGCCGCGCGCTCTTCCCCGATACGGCCTATAGGTTCGAGTCGGGCGGTGCACCGCGCGCCATCCCCACGCTCACCTACGAGGAGTTCCTGGACAACCACGCGCGCCACTACAACCTGGCCAACAGCTATACCATCCTCTACGGCGACCTCGACATCGACCGCGAGCTCGCCTTCATCGCCCAGCGCTTCGCAACGGTTGAGGTGCGCCCCGACAAGGTGCCCAACCCGCTTACGCTGCAGGCACCCGTGGCGGCGCCCCTGCGCACCTTCAAGATGGCCACCGCTCCCGAGAATGCCAGCGTGGCGCTCGCCTACGTGATCGGCACCTCGGCCCAGCGCGAGCGCATGCTCGCCGCCGATATCCTGCTCGATGCCCTCTGCGGCTCCAACGAGGCGCCGCTCAAGCGCCGCGTGCTCGAGGCGGGCCTGGGAGAGGACTTCTCGGTCACCCTGCTCGATTCGCTGCTGCAGCCCCAGATCATGTTCATCCTGAAGGGCGCCAAGGCGGGCATCGCCGAGCAGTTCCGCGCGCTCGTCGAGGATGCATGCCGCGAGCTCGCCGAGCAGGGCATCCCCGCCGACAAGCTCAGCGCCTCGCTCGCCCAGGCCGAGTTCAACCTGCGCGAGGGCGAGTTCGGCCTGGCGGACGGCGTTGCCTATGCCATGACGGTCATGTCGAGCTGGCTCTATGATGACGACGATCCCGTGAGCTACCTGCGCTACGAGCAGGAGCTTGCCCACATGAAGGCGGGTCTTGAGACGGGCTACTTCGAGCAGCTCCTGCGCGAGATGGTGCCCGAGAACGCCCACTCCGCCCTCATCGACCTCGTGCCCGTGGCCGAGGGCGATGCTGCGGAGGAGACGGCGGAGCTCGCACGCATCAAGGAGGGCATGTCGGCCGACGACCTCCAGCACGTGATCGACGAGGTGGCTGCACTGCGCGATGAGCAGGAGCGCGAGGATGCGCCCGAGGATATCGCGAAGCTTCCGCGCCTCTCCGTCGCCGATATCGGCGAGGCGGCACCCGAGGAACCCATAGCCTGCGAGCAGGCCGCGCTCCCCTACCTGGTGCACGGCGTCGATACCCACGGCATCGCCTACGCCTACCACTACTTTGATCTGAGCGGCCTTTCCTTCGACGAGCTGCCCTACGCCGGGCTGCTCACGAGCCTGCTCGGCAAGCTCGACACCGCCGAGCACAATGCCTCCGACCTCGATACCGCCATCGAGGAGAACCTCGGCATGCTCAACTTCTTCACCGAGACCTACGCCCGCGACGGCGAGGCCGATGCCGTAATACCGCTCTTCGTGGTTTCGGGCAGCGCGCTCGCCGAGAAGCTCGAGGCGCTCGCCACGCTGCCGCGCGAGGTCTGGGCATCCACGCTCTTCGATGACCAGGACCGCATCCTCGCCATCCTCCAGCAGCGCCGCATCGGCCACGAGCAGGCCTACCTCAACTCGGGCCACTCCGCCGCCATGGCGCGCGCGCTCACGTACTTCTCGCCCGCGGCGCTCGTCGCCGACCAGCTGGGCGGCGTGTCGCTCTACCTCTTCCTGAAGGACCTGCTCGCCAACTGGGACGAGCGCAAGGATGCTTTCTGCGAGAAGCTCGCCAGCCTGGGCGCGCGCATCTTCCGCGCAGACAACGTGACCGTCTCGTTCGCAGGCTCGCCCGAGATGCGCACGCGCTTCCAGGAGCTCGCGGGCACGCTCGGCCTTCCCACTGATGGCGCCTTCGAGCGCATGCTCGAGGTTCCTGCGCCCACAGTGCGCAACGAGGCCTTCGTTACGCCCTCCAACGTGGCGTTCGTGTGCGAGACGGGCCCCGCCTCCGCGCGCGACGCTGCAACCCGCGGCACCTGGGACGTCGCCACCCGCGCCATCAGCTACGACTACCTCTGGAACGAGGTGCGCGTGAAGGGCGGCGCCTACGGCACGGGATTCCGCCACAACCCCAATGGCACCATGCAGTTCTGGTCGTACCGCGACCCCGGCATCGATGCCACGCTCGCCCGCTACGAGGCCGCTCCCGCTTGGGTGGCCGCCTGGGATCCCGCACCGGAGGAGCTCGAGGGCTATATCGTCTCGGCTGTTGCAGGCCACGATGCACCCGTCAAGCCCCGCGTGCTCGCCCGCAGGCAGGACGGCGACTACTTCCGCGGCCGCGCACCCGAGTGGCGAGACGAGACCCGCGCCCAGATGATCGCCACCACGGCAGAGGATGTGCGCGCCCTTGCCGAGCCGCTCGCCGATGTTGCGCCCGCACGCGGTCTCTGCGTGTTCGGCTCGCGCGAGGCGATCGCCGCAAGCGGGGTTGATTTCGAGGTAATCGAGCTGATGGGGGCCGCCGAGGCCTAGGCGATACCCAGCCGCACGCAGGCGTTCAAGATGCCGCCGTCATCTATGTCGTCCGTGATGTAGGTGGCGGCGGCTTTCACGTCCGCGGTTGCCGCGCCCACGGCGATGCAGGTGCCGCACGCCTCGAACATCGAGAGGTCGTTCTCGCTGTCGCCAAACGCCACGGCCCCATCGCGCGAGCAGCCCAGATGGTCGAGCACCGCACGGATGCCGCGCCCCTTGCCGCCGCCTGCGGGAATGATGTCGACAAAGGTGGGGCACCACCGCACGACCTCGCAGCCGTGCAGCTTGCGGACAAGCCCCTCCTCCTCGCCGGGAAGGCACTCGATCGAGGCCTGGTACACATCCTGCCCATAGATGGCCTCGGGCGCGCGCAGCGGGAAATCGTCGAGGATCGCATGGTAGACGCGCATGAAGTTCTCGGACCGGCGCACCGAGAAGAGCTGGGCTCGGCCCTGGAAGGTCATCGCGCGATCGGTGGTCTGGGCAAGCGCGAACAGCGCGTCGAGGCTCTCGCGCGAGAAGTGCAGGTCGTGCACGGGCGTCTCGCCCACGACGCAGAACTGGCCGTTGAAGAACACCATGCCGTCGAAGAGGTCGGTACGGAAGCCGCGCAGGTTCGCGGGACTGCGGCCGCTCGCCACGAAGCAGCGGATGCCGCGTGCGCGCAGGACCTCGAGCGCCTCGACGGATGCGGGCAGGAGCTCGGGATTGCCGAGATGGCAGAGCGTGCCGTCGATGTCGAAGAACGCGGCTTTGATGGGCTCGGGAACGGGCCAGCTGTGAGGGATTGCTTCCATGGCAGCTATTGTGACATAGTCCTGAATCTGCATCTGAATGTATTCAGTCTGGAAACACAGGTACCTGTCATTCCAGACTTAACGGGCCCTTTTGTATCGCCGAAAAGAATCCTAGTGCTTCTACCTAGCCTTTTATAAACAGCACCGAGTTGCATCCGCATTGAGTCTGGAAACACAGGTGCCTGTCAATCCAGACTCAACGAGACAGCAAGATGAATCGGGCGATAGCCGTGCCAACGCGCTATGCGAACAGGCAATCCTCGATGATATCGGTGCCGCGCAGCACATCGAGCCACTCGGCGGGGATGGCATCGTAGCCGTAGACCTCGCCCGCGAGCGCGCCTGCCACCGCGGCCGTGGTGTCGGTGTCGGATCCCAGGTTCACCGCCGCGAGCACGCAATCGCGATAGCTCGAGGTGTGCGTGAAGCACCAGAGCGCCGCGGTGAAGGTGCTCACCACATACCCGCCCGACTCGACGAGGTCCTTGTCGTCCGGAAGCTCGATCTGCGCGATGAGCGACGGGTCACGCAGGATATGCACGAAGCGCACGCATGCCTCGCACGAGATCTCGTGGGCGTGCGTGATGGCCGAGACCGCGCGGATCTCGTCGTCGGTCGCATCGGTATAGGCCAGCGGCGCGATGCGCATGAGCGAGCCGTTGCCGTTGGAGTTGGCGCCGTCGCGCCCCATGCCCTCGATGATGGCCGATGAGGTGGTGTTTCCCACGTCGAAGACGTTGTGGTCGATGGCGAAGGCGCCGTCGTAGTACCAGTCCTCGAAGTTGAGGCGGATGTCGGCTGCATCGACGCGGCCGCGCGCTTTGATGCTCGCGCAGGTCGCGAGCGTGAGCGCCGTGTCGTCCGACCAGGTGCCCATGGGCTGGTAGTGCGTGCCGAAGCCCTCCATACCGGTGCATTTGAACGATCCGCGCGCCTTGAACTCGAACGGCACGCCCAACGCGTCGCCCACCGCAAGGCCGTACAGTGCATCCCGAAGCGCCATGGCAACCTCCTCGCATCGAAGGGGCATCTTGTTAAGTGTACGTCTGCCCTCAAACGCAGAAGATGTGCAGCGCGTGGAATTCGGCCAACTGTGATGCGGCCAGCGGCTAATCGAGCGCCATGTCTCCCTCGGCGATGATGCCCGCCTTGCGCATGAGCTCGGAGACGATCCATGCGATGGCGGCAGGCAGCACCAGGCACACGAGGAGCATGCCCAGCCATTCGAAGGCGCCGATGGCCACGCCGTCCGCGATCCAGCCCGAATAGAGGCCGATGGGGCCCACGAGACCGCAGGTGCCCATACCGCTCGCGATGGCGGCGCCGTTCTGCTCCATATGGAAGATGCAGGTGGCGATGGGGCCGGTGATGGCCGATGCCACGATGGCGGGAACCCACACGACGGGCTTCTTCACGATGTTCTTCATCTGCAGCATGGAGGTGCCCAGGCCCTGGGAGAGAAGCCCGCCCACGCCGTTCTCGCGGAAGCTCGCCACGGCGAAGCCCACCATCTGGGCGCAGCAGCCCGCGAGCGCAGCCCCTCCGGCGAGGCCGGTGAGCGAGAGGGCCGCGCAGATGGCGGCAGACGAGATGGGCAGCGTGAGCGCGATGCCCACCACGACCGACACGATGATGCCCATGAGGAAGGGCTGGAGCTCGGTCGCCCACATGATGAGGGCGCCGAGCGAGCTCGCGGCGGCGCCGATCCAGGGTGCCACGAGCATGGCGAGCGCGCAGCCCAGGCCCACGGTCACGCCGGGCGTCACGAGGATGTCGACGCGGGTCTCCTTAGAGACGGCCTTGCCGAGCTCGGCCGCCACGATGGCCACCACGAGCACCGCGAGCGGGCCGCCTGCGCCGCCTGCAGCATTTGCCGCTTGGCCAACCGCCGCGAGCGAGAAGAGCACGAGCGGCGGCGCCTGGAGCGCGTATCCTATGGCGACCGCCATCGCGGGGCCGGAGACGGCCATGGCGTATCCGCCGATGGTCTTGCAGGCCTCGAGGCCGGTGAGGTCGCCGAGCGTGTTGAAGATGGTTCCGATGAGCAGCGAGGCGAACAGGCCCTGCGCCATGGCGCCGAGCGCATCGATCGCATAGCGCTGGAAGCTGATCTCGATGCCCTTGCGGGCGAGGAAGGACTGCTTCTCTGCCGTTTCTGCCATGTGGCCCTCCTACCGGGAGCGGGTGTATGCGTGTCCGCAAGCAGCGTAATCGGCCGCCAAGAGGTTCTTACCCCGTTGCGCCATGCCTGTAACATCCATTTCACGCACCGCTGGAACAGACGCCTGCCCACATGATGTGCTCGAGTTCGTCGGCAGCCAGGTCGAGCCTGTCAACGTAGAGGACTGCACCGGCTGCGGCTCATGCGAGTTCGCCTGTCCGATAGGGGCTATTGTCGGCATCATGAATCGCTAGGCGCTGGCAGTACATCGCCGCTGCTCATAGGGCCAATTGTGGGCTTGCGTCCGCGTGCGCCCAAAATCATCGTTCATCCTTTTACAATTTTCGCTTCACATCGCGGCATGTCATGCTACTGTTTCATGTAAGGGGACCCGTTTTTTGAGAGGAGAGGTACTATGCATCCTGTTATCGATACCGATGCCTGCCTCGGTTGCGGCGCCTGCGCAGACGCTTGCCCGATGGAGGTCATCGAGGTCGAGGACGTCGCCACCGTTACCGATGCCGACTCGTGCGTCGGCTGCGGCACCTGCGTTGACGCTTGCCCCGCCGGTGCCATCACCGAGATCGCTGACGACTAGTCCTCAACCAACAGCGAGCTGAGAAAGCCCCCGCCTCAAGCGGGGGCTTTCGCTTTTCCGACAGGCTGGAAGCGGTCACCCTGCAGGGATTCGCCGCCGCTAGTCGCGGGTGAGCTTGCGGTGCAGGCGGTGCGGGCGCGAGGCCTCGGGTCCCAGGCGCTGGATGCGGTTCTCCTGGTAGCCTTCGAAGTTGCCCTCGTACCAGAACCAACGGCCGGGATTCTCGTCATCGCCCTCCCAGGCCAGGATGTGCGTGGCGATGCGGTCGAGGAACCAGCGGTCGTGGCTCGTCACCACAGCGCAGCCGCTGAAGCGCTCGAGCGCTTCCTCGAGGCTCTCGAGGGTCTCCACATCGAGGTCGTTGGTGGGCTCGTCCAAAAGCAGCAGGTTGCCGCCCTGCTTCAGCGTGAGCGCGAGATTCAGGCGGTTGCGCTCGCCTCCAGAGAGCACGCCGGCCTTCTTCTGCTGGTCCTGGCCCTTGAAGCCGAAGCTCGCCACGTATGCGCGGCTCGGCACCTCGGTCTCCCCCACCATGATGAAGTCGTTGCCGCCCGAGACGACCTCCCACACGCTCTTGTCGGGGTCGATGCCGGCGCGGTTCTGATCGACGTAGGAGAGCTTGACCGACTCGCCCAGCTCAAGCGTGCCGGAATCCACCTGCTCGGCGCCCACGATCATCTTGAAGAGCGTGGTCTTGCCCACTCCGTTGGGGCCGATGACGCCCACGATGCCGTTGCGCGGCAGCATGAACGAGAGGT
>CAMNAH010000013.1 GCA_946530775.1 uncultured Coriobacteriales bacterium | reverse complement strand
CTGAGACAAACGGAAACGTCCCCATTGTCTCGTTGTGTCGCTTTTGGTGCGTAACGGTTACGCCACGCAACGATGCAATGGCAGAAGGGTATCCTATATACGGCCTTACGCAGGCCATTCCGCACGCATCAAAGAAAGCTGGTTTCATGAGCACCATCACACGCCGTTCGTTTCTCACGCTCTCCGCGCTCTCGCTTGCGGGCCTTTCCGCATGCGGAGGGTCTGGACAGAGCGGCTCCGGCTCCACAGACACCCTCGTCATCGGCATGACGCAGGACATCGACTCGATGGACCCCGCGCTTGCAGAGTCAGCCGCCACACGTGAGCTGCTCTTCAACGTCTATGACGGCCTCGTCAAGCCCGACATCGCGAGCAACCTCAACGGCGCCGTCGCATCCGACTGGACCATCTCCGACGACGGCACTGTCTACTCCTTCACCCTACGTGAGGGCGTCCTGTTCCACGACGGCACCCCCGTCACGGCAGAAGACGTCAAATACTCGATCGAGCGCTATCGCGACAGCACTGCAGGCGGCTCGCTCGTCTCCAAATTCAAGGGCGTCGACCACGTGGACGTCATCGATAGCACGCACGTCGACGTGGTGCTCAAGGAGGCAGATACGGACTTCCTCGCCTACTTCACCATCGGCATCACGCCTGCTGCCGTGACGGACCTCGATGCCAACCCCGTAGGCTGCGGCCCCTACAAGTTCTCCTCGCGCTCTCCGCTCGAGAACGTGGTGCTCGAGAAGTTCGACGACTACTGGGACGCATCCGGTGCGGCGCACATACCCACGGTCATCTTCAAGTTCATCTCCAACACCGACTCGATTGGCATGGAGCTCGCCGGCGGCTCGCTCGACCTGTTCTACCGCATGCCCGAGGCGCAGCTCAAGCAGCTCTCGCCCGAACAGTTCAACATCTACGAGGGCGGCATGAACCTCGTGCAGGCCCTCTACCTCAACAACGCCGTCAAGCCCTTCGACGACGTGCGCGTGCGACAGGCGCTCGCCTATGCCATCGATGTGCAGCAGATCATGGACTACGTCTCGGGCGGCAAGGGCGCAGAGGTTGGCTCCAGCATGTACCCGGCTTTCAGCAAGTACTTCATGCCCGAGCTCAACGATGTCTACAACCAGAATCTCGATGAGGCCAGGCGGCTGCTGCGCGAGGCCGGCTATGAGAACGGCTTCACCTTCACCATCCAGGTCTCGAGCGCGCATCCGCAGCACATCGAGACCTCCGAGATCCTGAAGGAGCAGCTCGCAGCCATCGGCGTCACGGCCAACATCCAGCAGATCGAGTGGACGAGCTGGCTCTCCGACGTCTACTACGGCCGCAAGTTCGAAGGCACCGTGGTAGGCGTCGACGCAAGCGCGCTCAACGCGCCGGCGATGCTCGGGCGCTTCCAGAGCGATGACGGCAACAACTTCATCAACTACTCGAGCGAGACCTACGACGAGGCCTACGCCCGCGCGCACGCCGCCGTCGACGATGCCGAGAAGACCGAGCTCTACAAGGAGTGCGAGCGCATCCTCGCCGAGGAGTGCGCGAGCGTCTATATCCAGGACCTCCCCAGCTTCGTGGCGCTCGCGAACCGTTTCACAGGCTACGAGTTCTACCCGCTGTACGCGCAGAACATCGCAACCATACGCCCCGCGGAATAGCCGGGCACGCCCCGAGATGCGCTATGTCCTCAAAAAAGCCGCGACCATGCTTGCCACCCTCGTGGTGGTGAGCTTGCTTCTGTTCGTGGCCTTCCAGCTCATCTCGGGCGACCCCGCCACGCGCATGCTCGGCACCGGTGCCACACCCGAGAGCCTTGAGGCGCTGCGCGAGGAACTCGGTCTCAACGAGGCCCTCCCCGTCCGCTACATCAAGTGGCTCGCATCGTTCGTGCAGGGCGATCCGGGCATTTCGTACATCTACAAGCAGCCGGTCTCCTCGCTCTTGGGTGCAAAGGTCCCGGTCACGCTCGCACTCTCGCTCATGTCGTTCGCCCTCATGTGCGCGATCGGCTTTCCCGTGGGAATCTACACGGCCAAATATGCGGGATCGCCGCTCGACCGCGTGGTCATGGTGCTCAACCAGGTCATCATGGCGGTGCCACCGTTCTTCTCGGGCATCCTCATCAGCTGGGTGTTCGGCATGATCCTGCACCTGTTCGTGCCCGGCGGATACATCTCGTACGAGCGGAGCATCCCGGGCTTTCTGGGATATCTCATCTTTCCCGCCCTCGCCATCGCGCTGCCCCGCGCTGCCCAGCTTGCCAAGCTCCTGCGCGGGTCCATCCTCGAGGAGTCGGGCAAGAACTACGCCCGCACAGCCTACAGCCGCGGCAACGACACGAGCGGAGTGATGTTCGGGCATCTGCTCAAGAACGCGTTCCTTCCCGTGCTCACCTTCCTGGGCATGAGCCTTGGGAACCTGCTCGCGGGATCTCTCGTGGTGGAGCGCGTCTTCAACATCCCTGGCATCTCCAGCATCCTGCTCGCATCCATCGGCAACCGCGACTACCCCGTCGTGCTCGCCGCGGTCATGCTGATCGCCGTGGTCATCATCGTGATCAACCTCGTCGTCGACATCCTCTATATGACGCTCGACCCCAGAATTGTCGAGGAGTAGCCATGGAGAGGAAGCGCCGCTCGTTCATCGATACGCTGCCCAACCCCGGGCTCTTCCGCCTCGGTGCCGCAATCACGCTCGCAGTGGTCCTGCTCGTGATCATCGGTCTTGTCTGGATGCCCTACGAGCCCACTGCCATGAGCCCCGACCGCCTGCAAGGCGTTTCGGCGGCGCACCTGCTGGGCACCGACAAGATGGGGCGCGACATCCTCTCGCGTGTGATGTACGGCAGCCGCGTCACCCTCATGGTGGCATTGGGTACGATGGCCATAGGCGCCGGCTTCGGCGTGCTCATCGGAGCCGTGACGGGCTTCTACGGCGGCGTTGCCGACGAGATCGTCATGCGCATCATGGACGGCCTCTTCGCTTTCCCCAATGTGCTGCTCGCGCTGGTATTCGTCTCCATCCTGGGTTCGAGCACCCTGAACGTCATGTGGGCGCTCGGAATCGCGTTCGTCCCCTCGTTCACCCGCGTGGTGCGCAGCGAATACATCCGCTGCAAGCACCTCGACTACGTCAAGAACGCACGCCTGCAGGGCGCGGGCGATGCGCGCGTGATCTTCGTGCACATCCTGCCCAACATCACCGGCGTGCTCCTCTCCAACCTCATGATCGGTTTCAACAACGCCGTGCTCGCCGAGGCGGGCCTGTCCTATCTGGGCATCGGCTCCCAGCCGCCCTTCGCCTCGCTCGGCCAGATGATCTCCGAGGCACAGGAGATCTTCTTCACCGTGCCCACGGCCGTGCTGGGACCGGGCCTCGTTATTGTCGCCATGGTGCTGGGCTTCTCGCTCATGGGCGAGGGCCTGCGACCCGCAACGCGGAGTCTGGAGTAGCCCATGGCGACGGCATCAGAGCAGACCATACGCGAGGATATCATCCTGGAGGTGTGCGACCTGCACCTGGAATTCCACGACCATGACCGCCCCGAGGTGGCAGTGGAGGACTTCGACCTCGAGCTCCACCGCGGCGAGATCCTGGGCATCGTGGGCGAGTCGGGCTCGGGCAAGAGCATGACCGCGCATGCCATCGCGGGCCTGCTCAACCGCCATGCGCTCGAGAAGAGCGGCCATATCTTCTTCGACGGCATCGACCTGCTCAACAGCAAACGCGCCATCATCAGGCACTACCAGGGCGACGAGATCTCGATCATCTTCCAGGAGCCCATGACCTCGCTCGATCCCCTGCAGCGCATAGGCAAGCAGGTCGAGGAGGCGCTGCGCATCCACCACAAGGAGCTCACCGCCGATGCGCGCCGCGATATTGCCCTGCGCACCATGGAGGCGGTCGGCCTTCCCGATGTGGAGAAAGTCTACCGCGCCTATCCGCACGAGCTCTCGGGCGGCATGCGCCAGCGTGTCATGATCGCGGCAGCCATCATCTCGCGCCCGCAGATCCTCATCGCCGACGAGCCCACCACGGCACTCGACGTGACCATCCAGGCCCAGATCATCGCCCTGCTCCGCTCCATCAACGAGGAGTACGGCACCGCGATCATCTTCATCAGCCACGACCTCTCGCTCGTGCGCCAGCTCTGCCACCGCGTCATCGTGATGCGCCAGGGCGAGATCGTCGAGACGGGCACCGCCGACGAGGTGTTCGAGAACCCGCAGCACAGCTACACCAAGATGCTCATCGACGCGATTCCCGAGGTGGTGCTGTAGCCATGGCGGTCACGAAGGTCGAGATGGGCGGCATCTACGAGACGGGCGCGGAGCTTGGCGGCAACGTGCTCGAGGTGCATGGGCTCGATACGTACTACCGCGACCGCACGCGCATCTTCTCGCAGAAGAAGACCCTTACGCAGGTCCTCCATGACGTCGACTTCACCATCGGCGATGGCGAGATCGTGGGGCTCTGCGGCGAATCGGGGTGCGGCAAGACCACGCTCTCGAAGGCGATCTGCGGCATCATCCGCGACTTCTCCGGCGAGATCCGCCTTGCCGACGACCGCCCGCAGATGGTCTTCCAGGATCCCTTTGGCTCGCTCAACCCCGCGAAGACCGTGGGGTGGCTCCTCGAGGAACCGCTGCGCGTGGACCGTGCACGCAGCTGGAGCGCATCCGAGCGCGAGGCGCGCATCGCCGAGGTGATCGACCAGGTCGAGCTTGACCAGGCGCTGCTCGAGCGCAAACCCGCGGAGCTCTCGGGCGGCCAGCGCCAGCGCGTCGCCATCGCCACCGCCATCATGCGCAACCCGCGTTTCATCATCGCCGACGAGCCTGTGAGCGCGCTCGACGTGACCATCCAGAAGCAGGTGCTCGAGCTGCTGCGCAGCCTCCACGAGAAGACGGGCCTCTCGATGCTCTTCATCTCCCACGATCTGCGTGTGGTCTACCAAATCTGCAATCGCGTGCTGATCATGCGCGAGGGCCGCATCCTCGAGCAGGGCCCTGTGGGCGACGTGTATCGCAACCCGGGCCACGACTACACCACGACGCTCCTCAAGGCGGCGGGGCTCCGCTAGGCTGCGGGTGCGAGCTCCTCCTCGGCATCGCCGTAGATGTAGATGGCGCGCAGCTCGTCCAGACGGCCGCTCGCCTCCTCGCGTGCCAGGAAATCGTTCACATAGGCGAGCAGGTCCTCCGACCCTGCGTTCATGAGCGCGCCGATCTGCCCGCGGCTGAACGGCTCGTCGATGAGCGGGGCGGCAAGGCGCGGGTCGCGGCTGGCATAGTAGCCCGCCTCCGATATCTCGGTGATCATTACATCGGCCTCGCCAGCGGCGATTAGCCCGGGAATCTCCTCGTTGACCTCGTGAATCGTAATCTCCGTGTTAGGAAGCCACTCGCGGGCGAGACGCTCGTTGGTGCCGCCGGGGTTTTCCATCACACGCACTCCGGGCTGGTTGATGGCATCGAGCGAGGTGTAGACGCCCGCATCTTCCGCGCGGCAGAGCACGGTCTTGCCGTTGGGTAGGTACGGGTCGCTCATGAGCGCGGCCTCGAGGCGGGCATCGGTGATGGAAACCCCGCAGAGCGCGATGTCGAACCTCCCGGCAACGGTATCGTCGAGGAGGGTGGGCCAAGTGGTGGGCACGAAGCGCAGCTCCACGCCCAGATCGTCGGCGAGGTCTTGCGCGAGATCGGCATCGAAGCCCCAGTAGGCGCCGTCCTCCCCCAGCATGCTCATGGGGCAGTAGTCGCCCGAAGCGCCAACAAGCAGATACCCGCGCTCCTGGATCTGGGCGACGGTGACGCCTTCGGGATGCGCCTCGGGCTCGACCTGCTGCTCGGGAGCGGCAGCAGGCGCGCATCCGCCGAGCACGAGGGCAAGCGCCGTGGCGCATGCTGCGAGCATCTTCTTCATGGGTCCTCCTCGCTGATAGGTTCCACACGATGGTAGTGCAGGAGCAGCACTGCAGCGGGCAATGAGTTTATGTCCAGTGCCCCTTTTAAGATGTAAGAACAGATGTTCTCGATTGAAGGGAGGGCTATGAGCCGCAGCTTAATGAGAAAAGATTCCGCGTATCTCGATTGGGTCAAAGACCTGAGCAGCAGGTACCGATCCAGCCAGATCAAGGCGGCCATCTCCGTCAACAGGGAGATGCTCGAGTTCTACTGGTCGCTCGGGCACGATATCGTAGCCATGGATGCCGAGAACACCTACGGATCAGGGTTCTTCGAGACGCTTAGCCGTGACCTTAGGAACGAGATGCCCAATGCAAAGGGATTCTCGAAAACAAATCTCAAGTACATGAAGCGGTTTTACGAACTGTTTCCTGCGAATGGGGATAATCGTCCCCAACTTGGGGACGATTTCATCGCCGTCCCCTGGGGCCACATCAAGGTGTTAATCGACAAATGCAAAGATAACCAGACAAAAGCTCTTTTCTACATCCACGAGACAATCGAAAACGGCTGGTCGCGTGCGGTTCTGCTCAACCATATCGATGCAGGGCTCTTTGAACGCCAGGGCAAGGCGGTAAGCAACTTCGCCTCCACGCTACCCGCTCCGCAGGGAGATCATGCACAGGAGCTTACACGCGACCCCTACCAGTTCGATTTCCTCTCTATCCGCAAACGCTTTGATGAGCGTGAGCTAAAAGACGCACTGATCGATAACATCCAGTCGTTTCTGCTCGAACTCGGCTCAGGCTTTTCATTCATGGGCAGAGAATACCGCTTGCAGGTCGGCACAACAGAACAGTGGCTTGACCTGCTCTTCTACCATGCCAAGCTGCATTGCTATGTTGTAGTCGAGGTCAAGGTCGGAGACTTCGAGCCAGCTTTTATCGGTCAGCTGGGCACCTACGTCACGGCGGTCAACCATATCCTCAAAGATGAAGCCGATCAACCTACTATCGGACTTCTCATCTGCAAGACAAAAGACAATGTACTCGCGCGCTACGCAGCCGAGAGCTCCAGCCAGCCCATCGGCATTTCCGAGTTCCAGCTGAATAGCCTGCTACCCGAGAAGGCAGGTAGATCGCTCCCGACTATCGAGGAAATCGAATCGGAGCTGAAATAGAAGCACGCAGGCCGTCCGGCAAAGGTCGGACGGCCTGCAGCAGAATCGTTGTGTTCGCGCAGCCTACGCGCCGAGCGTGGCGTCGAGCACGCGGCCGCACGAGGTGCGTAGGGCCTCGGTGGAGAGCCTGCCCTCCTTCACGGCCTTCGCGAGCGCCTTCACCACGCCCTTACCGCCGGGCATGATGAGGTCCACGCCCGACTCGATGCAGCCGGCCTCGTCGGCACGGTCGCCGCCCGTGGAGAGCCAGTCGGTCATGACCACGCCGTCGAAGCCCCATTCGCTGCGCAGGATGTCGGTGCAGAGCCCGTGGCTGTTGGCGGTATAGGTGCCGTTGACCTTGTTGTAGGAGGTCATGACAGATTTTGGGTGCCCCTCGCGCACGGCGATCTCGAAGCCGCGCAGATAGATCTCACGCAACGTGCGCTCATCCACATCGGAGGAGGAGTAGTAGCGGTTCTCCTCCTGGTTGTTGGCAGCGAAGTGCTTGATGGTGGCATAGCAGCCGGGCGTTGCCTGCACACCGCACGTAACGGCCGCGGCGATCTTGCCCGAGACCAGCGGATCTTCGCTGTAGTACTCGAAGTTGCGGCCGCAGAGCGGGTTGCGCACGATGTTCAGGGCGGGAGCCAGCCAATAGGTCACGCCGTACTCGGCCATCTCCTCGCTCACGGCCCGGCCGATCTTCTCGGCAAGCTCCACGTCCCAAGTCTGGGCCACCATCGCGGCAACGGGCCACCCGGTCACGAACTGGTAGGCCACTGTGCTCTTGTCGGGGTCGGCGAGCAGCAGGCCCTTGGCGAAATCGGGCAGCAGTTCGTAGAACGACATCGAGGGGTCGATGGCCTTGGTGTTGCCGCGCTTGTCGATGGCGGTGCGGCGCTGCAGGCGCACGCCCGCAGGTCCGTCGCAGAGCTCCACGTTGGGAATGCCGCGGTCGAGGTAGTCGGTGGTGGTATGGCCCACGGCGCCAGGCACCGAGAAGCCCTTGTTCTCACCCAGAAGGCCGGTGCCCGCGCAGAACTTGACCATGTCGGCCACGGTGAAGCCCCGCAGGAACGACTCAGTCTTCTCGGAGAAGTGCTCCTGCGGACGGTCGTACGTGAAGACGACGGTCTCGATGGCAGAAGCGTCGATCTTGACCACGGGAAGCCTCTTGGAGGGCTTGTCCTCGCGCGCCGCAGCCTTGAGCTCGGCCACCGGGCGCGCAGAGCCGCAGAGATTCGCATGCTTGGAGAGGACGATGCGCTCGCCCACGCGCAGGATCGCAGCGGGCGCGGTATCGCGCGAGCTGGTTCCCACGCGCAGGATGTAGTCGCCCGCCTCGAGGTAGGTCTCCGCCGCAGCCTCGTCAAAGGATGCGAGGTCTGCCAGCGTGAATGCAAGCGAGCAGGTCTCGGAGGCGCCCGCAGCGAGCTCGCCCGTCTTGGCGAAGGCCACGAGGCGCTGGTACTCGCCATCGGCCTCGGCGTGCGGGCAGCTCGCATAGACCTGCACCGTCTCACGGCCGAGAGCGGCGCCCGTGTTGGTCACGGTCGCATCGAGCGTAATGCGCGCGCCGTCAGCCTGGGGACGCGCAGCCTTGACGGCAAACGTGGTGTAGCCCAGGCCGTAGCCGAAGGCGTAGCGCGGCTCCACGCCAAAGCTGTCATAGTAGCGATAGCCCACGTAGACGCCCTCTTTGTAGGGAGCATGGTCCAGGTCGGGGCCGGCCGTGCTGTACTCATCGCCATAGGGTACATCGGCGTAGCTCTTGGGCCAGGTGATCGTGAGCTTGCCGGAGGGGTAGGTTGCACCGGAGAGCACGTCGGCGAGGGCGTTGCCGCCTTCCATGCCGAGCTGGCCCATGAAGACGATCGCGTTGATGCCCGCGACACCGTCGAGAGTGGAGAGATCCATCGGCGCGCCCACGTTGATCACGAGCACGAACTTCTCGAACTTCTCGGCGCAGAGGCGGATGCTGTGGATCTCGGTCTCGTCGAGGCGGTAGCTTCCAGCCTCATCCACGCGATCCTTGCCCTCGCCCGACTGGCGGGCAACCACATAGATGCAGGTGTCGGCGCCATCGGTCTCCTGCATGGAGACCATATCGCCCGAGGGATAGCGGAACTCCGCCGCGATGATGTTCGAGATGGTCTTGGCGCTGAAGCGCAGCAGCGCGCGGCGCGCATCCTTGAGGTACTGCGCCTTTCCCGCCTTCCAGAGCGCGTCGTAGCGCTCGATCCAGTCCTTCGTGGTGATGGTGAAGCCCGCGTTCTCGAGGCCCTCGAGCACGTTGACCTCGCTTCTCACGTTGACCTCGCCGCTGCCGCTGCCGCCCTTGATGGTATAGGTGGCTCCCGCGCCAAAGAGGGCGATGGGTCCGGGCGTGAGCGGGAGCACGCCATCGTTCTCGAGCAGCACGACGCCCTGCGCCGCAGCCTCGCGCGCAAGCTCGCGGTTGCGCTTCTCGCGCTCGGTCATCTCGTCTGAGAACACAGCCTTGGTCTCGACCATCGTTATTCCTTTCCCGTGAGCTTGGCCAGATCGAACGAATCGGCGAGCAGCTTGCCGCCCGCCTCATTGGGGTGCAGGTGATCCCCCTGATGAAGTCCCTCACGATAGTAATAGCCATCCGCACGCTCCTCGCGCACAACGGCTTCGGCATCGAAGAGGTAGTCGAAAATATCCGCCGAGCGGAGCCAATCGTTGAAGAGCAGGCGCTGCTCCTCCATGGCGGGATAGTACCTGCCCATGGTGAGCGCAACGCCCAAACGGGGCGTGATGGTCTGCATGGCCACGCGCACGCCGCGGCCGCGGAGCTCATCGACCTGCGCGGTGGTGTTGTCGAGATAGGCGGGCGTCTTCGTGACGCTCGAGCACCTCGATGATGCGTTTGTCCTGTTCAAGGCCATCATCGAAGCTCCACGCAAAGTTTTTTCTACCCATCGTAGCCCCTACTCGTGAGCCTTGAAGAAGGCGTCCATGGCCGAGAAGACCTCCTGGCTCTCGGGATACATGGGATAGCCCACCGCGAACACGTGGACGAGCTCGCGCTCCGTGCCTTTCGCAAAGTTCATCATCTCGTGCTCCACGCCGTGCGACTCGAGCAGCGCCTCGAGCTTGAGGCTGTCCTTCTGGATGAGGTCCTCGGCACTCGTAACCTGGAAGATGGGCGGCAGCGCAGCCGCATCGAGCATGCTCGCGGGATCGAGCAGGTAGCGCTCGTAGGCGGCGCCGCGATCGAGCGGCCCCGTGATGCGGTCGTTGATGGCGCGCATGAGGTCTTTGCGCTGCGTGTCGAGCATGATGGAGATGAGTCCGGCAGCGGCAAAGCGGATGCCGCTCGCCTGGATGCCAAAGTCGGATGCCAGCTGCTCGCTGCCGTGCAGACAGAGCACGAAGAGCGCGAGCAGGGCGCCGGCGGAGTCGCCCGTGAGATAGCAGCGGTCGAGGTTGAGGCCCAGCTCGGCGGCGTGCGCCTCGAGATAGCGCATGGCCGCCATCACATCGCAGACCTGATGCCAGGTCGTGGTCTCGGGGATGCGGCGGTAGCTCAGGCTCACCACGGTGTAGCCCTTGCGCGCCATCTCGTAATTGGAATTGACGTTGACCTCCTTGTAGGAGGCGAAGAGGCCGCCGCCGTGGATGTTGATCATGACGGGCGCATCGGCAGGTGCATCGGGCAGACGGTAGATATCGAAGAGGTGCCCCCGGTCACCGTCGGCAATATACGGCAGATCCCGCTTGATGGAGAGGTCCGACAGATCCTGGACCTGCTTGGCGAGTCGCTTGGCATCGCCCGACTCGAACACCCAACGCCACACCAGACAACCGAGCTTAGACATTTCCGTCCTCCTTGATGGCACACCCCTCTAGGCGATCTACCTTCGATAATCAAACAAACCGGGCGCGATTAATATAAGATTTCTGCTTGTTTTAAAAATGAATCAAGCAACTTCATCAGGCGCCTAGAAGGGCTCGCGATGGCAGATACCATCAGCCAGATTGTCTGGGACTCCGAGCAGGATTACGTCAACACCACGCACTGGCACATCAGCCCCTTCTTCCGCATGATCCAGAACGGCGAGACGGAGCAGCTGCGCGCGTCGCTCAACCTCGAGCTCGACCGCTACGACTACCGCCAGCGCATCTATGCCAGGTGCAGCAGGTTGATGAGCAGAACCCAGCTGAGCCCGTAGTAGGTCACCACGGCCACGAGGTCGTTGATCGTGGTGATGAGCGGGCCGGACGCCACCGCGGGGTCGATGTTGATCTTCTTGAAGAAGAGCGGGATGAGCGTGCCCACCGCGCTCGAGAGCACCATCGCGACGAGCATCGAGATGCCGATGCACCCCGAGACCGCGAACGAGAACATGATGTCGCGCTGCTTGAAGAGCGCGATGTAGACTCCCACGAAGATCGTCGACACGATGCCGAGGATCAGGCCGTCGAACAGACCCACCCGCACTTCCTTGCCAACCAGCTGCAGCTTCTGGCCGAAGGTCAGGTTCTCGTCCATGAGCACGCGGATGGTCACGGCCAGCGACTGCGTGCCCACGTTGCCTGCCATGTCGAGGATGAGCGACTGGAACGCCATGATGAGGGTGAGCTGCGCGACAACCTTCTCGAACACGCCCACGACCGACGACACCACAATGCCCAGGCCCAGCAGGATGAACAGCCACGGCAGACGCTTGCGCATGCTCTGGCCGAGGGGCTCCGAGAGGTCCTCCTCTGCAGTGAGGCCTGCGAGCATGGCGTAGTCCTCGCCCATCTCCTCATCGACCAGCTCGATCACGTCGCGCGACGTGATAACGCCGAGGAAGCGGTTGGCGTTGTCGAGCACGGGAATCGAGTCCTCGGAGTAGTCCTTGAGCGTCTCGATGATATCGTCGACCGGTTCATGCGCATAGACGTAGGGAAACGACGTCGCCGCAAGATCGTCGAGCGGCATCGACGGGTTTGCCGTGAGCAGCTCGCGCAGGTCGACGGCGCCGAAGAACTCCCGCTGGTCATCGGCGATGAAGAGCGTCGAGATGTTGTCGTTCTCCTCGGCCTGGCTGATGAGCTCGACCATGGCCTCACTCGCGGTGATGCCCTGATGCAGCAGGACGAAGTTGGTCGTCATCTTGCTGCCGATCTCGTCCTCATCGAACGATGCGATGAGCCGGATGTCGTTGCGGTCTTCGGGGCTCAGCATCTCCACGATGAGCGTGCGCTTGGCCTTCTCGATCTCGCGCAGGATGTCGGTGGCCTTGTCGGGCTCGAGCTCGCCGATGATCTCGGCGGCCTTCCTGATGTCCATCTCGTTGAGGTAGGTCGCAGCCTCGTCCTCGTCGAGGTACTCGAACGCCTCGGCAAGCAGCTCGACCGGCGAGATCCTGAAGAAGCGCCTGCGCTCCTGCTCGTCCAGCTGGTCCATCACCTGGGCGATATCGTTGCCATGGTAGTCATCGAGCTTCGCCTGCATCACCTTGGGCGAGTTGTTGCCCCTGATGACGGCGATGATCTCGTTCTCGTAGTCGGGACGATCGGCCGCCATGGCGGCCAGGGCATCGTTGTTCTTCTCGATTGCCATGATCTGCCTCCCTTTTCCATCGCGTGTTTTCAGCAGATGTACAGGTTGGGAGGGATCGTGCGGGATATCAGCGGAGATACGCGGCGAACGATGCGCGGATTCCGATCACCCCGGCACTGGTCCTGTTCCCGGTGCAAGCGGTGCGTCTATGACTGTCACCGTCCGTCATGCATATCACCTCGCTTCCCGCATGCGCGATTGGCGCGTACATGCCCATAGTATGACACGCTGTGGCACACTTTTCACCCGGTAAAAAGTGTGCCGAAAACTGTTACGTTGTCGGGTTATCGGGCATCTCGACGTCGGTCCAGCAAACGTCGTCCCATGCACCGCCGGAGATCGACTCGAGCTGCTTCTCGGACAGCTCGATGCCCTCCTTGTCCGCAAGCGCGAGCAGTTCCTCGGGGGTCTTGCAAGCCTTGGCCTTCTCCATCAGCTCCCGCGGCAGGTCCTTGAGCTCCATGGCCATCTCCTCTCGCTCGGGTATACGCGAAAGTATACCAGCCGGTAGCAGAGACCCCCAGCCCTAGGTATTGTCAGAACGTGTGCTCCGTCAGCCATGCGACGGCATGCTCCACCATGTCCGTGATGTCGGTGCCATCGGGCGCGATGACGATCTGCCTCTCAAGACCATCATGGAAGTCGACGTGCTCGGCTTCTGCGAAGGCGTTC
>CAMNAH010000012.1 GCA_946530775.1 uncultured Coriobacteriales bacterium | reverse complement strand
TGATCGTCATCCCCAACGACCGCCTGCTCGACCTCTCCGAGAAGAAGACCACCATGCTCGAGGCCTTCCGCATGGCCGACGACGTGCTGTGCCAGGGCACCCAGGGCATCACCGACCTCATCACCGTCCCGGGCCTCATCAACCTCGACTTCGCCGACGTCTGCACCATCATGAAGGGTGCCGGCACGGCCATGATGGGCATCGGCACCGCCTCCGGCGACAACCGCGCCGTGGACGCTGCCACCGAGGCCATCTCCAGCCGCCTGCTCGAGACCTCCATCGACGGCGCCACCCGCGTGCTGCTCTCCATCGCCGGCAACAAGGACCTCGGCATCCAGGAGATCAACGACGCGGCCGACCTCGTGGCCTCCAACGTCGACCCCGATGCCAACATCATCTTCGGCACCGTCGTGGACGAGAGCCTGGGCGACCAGGTGCGCGTCACCGTCATCGCCGCGGGCTTCAACGATGGCGGCTCGCAGCAGATGCTGCCCACCTTCACCATCGAGCGTCCCGAGCCCAAGCGCGAGGAGCGCACCGAGCGCCGCACCTACAGCCAGAGCACCTACAGCCAGCCGGCTGCCCCCGCTCCGGCGCCCGCTCCCGCCCCGGCTCCTGCGCGCAACCCCATGAGCAGCAACGACAAGGAATTCGATATCCCCGATTTCCTCAAGCGCAGCCGCCTCTAGACCATGGCAGCTCTCACGCGATATAGCGTGGATGGCGTGACCCTGCTCGGCGATCTCGATCGCCCGGGCGGGGTCACGTTCGCATTCACCGAGCGAACGGGCGGTGCTTCGGAAGGCGTGTGGTCGTCGCTCAATCTGGGCGATGCCTGCGGCGACGATGCCGCCTGCGTGGCCGAGAACCGCAGGCGCGCGCTCGCGGCCCTGAGCGCATCGGCTGACCCCGCGCTGCTCGTGAATCCCAAGCAGGTCCATGGCGACACCGTGGTGCGCATCACCGAAGGCGACGCCGCTTCCGTGGCTGCGGCCCGCGCCGCTGCACGCGCAGGCGCCGATGCCATCGCCGTGAGCGTGCCGGGCGTCTCCGTGCTCCTGTGCTTCGCCGACTGCGTGCCCGTGGTGATCTGCGCCCCGGGCGGATTCGCCGTTGCGCATTCGGGGTGGAAGGGCACCATCGCCCGTATCGCCGCCAAGGCGGCGCGCGAGCTCTCCGCCATCACGGGCGCCACGACGGACTCGATGCGCGCCTATATCGGCCCGCACATCCTGGGCGCCGAGTACGAGGTGTCGCCCGAGCTCGCGGAGCGCTTCGCCGCGGAGTTCGGCCCCTGCGCGCTCGCAGGCGAGCGCAATCTCGACCTGGGCGCCTGCATCGAGGCCGCGCTCGTCGATGCCGGACTTGACGCCGCCAACATCTGCGACGAGCAGATCTCGTGCTTCTCCCAGCCCGAGCGTTTCTTCAGCTACCGTGCGAGCGGCGGCGCCTGCGGGCGCCATGGCGCGCTCGCCATTATGGAGGCATGAGCTGCATGGATTACCGCACCTTCATAGCCGAACGCCGCGCGGCCATCATGGCGCGCGTCTCCGCGGCCGCCGAGAAGAGCGGTCGCACTGCCGACGACATCGTCCTCGCCGCCGTCTCGAAGACGGTCGGCATCGAGGAGGTCGCCGCCGCGCGCGCCGCGGGCTATGCCGTCTTCGCCGAGAACCGCCCCCAGGAGCTGCGCCGCAAGCAGGAGGCTGCCGCGGCCTATCCCGAGCTTGCCGACGTGCGCTGGGACATGATCGGGCACCTGCAGACCAACAAGGTCAACATGGTCGTGGGAAACGTCGCGCTCATCCACTCCGTCGACTCGCTGCACCTCGCCGAGGCGCTCGATGCGCGCGCCGCCAGGCTCGACATCGCGCCCGTGCCCGTGCTGCTCGAGGTAAACGTGGCGGGCGAGGAGAGCAAGACGGGCTTCTCGCCCGAGGGCGTGCGCGCGGCTCTGGACGACCTGCTCGCGCTCGGGCACCTCTCGATCGAGGGCCTCATGGGCATGGCGCCCGCGCACGATGCGGATGCCGCCCGCCGCGCCTTCTGCGATCTGCGCGAGCTTCGCGATGCGCTCTCGGCCGCGTGCGGATTGCCGCTCGGTGAACTCTCGTGCGGAATGAGCGACGACTTCGAGCTCGCCATCGAGGAGGGCTCTACAATAATTAGGTTGGGTAGAACGGTGTTCGACCCGGCATACGCCTTACAATAAAGGCTGAACTTCGGTAGGAATTGCGCGGGCCCCCGCGCATGGAATGGAAGGGCGTGCGATCAATGGGCTTCCTCGATTCGATTCGCGAGCGCTTCGCCGGCGGCGGAGACGACGACTACTACGACGATTACTACGATGAGGACGGTGGCGACGGCTACTACAACGAGCAGCCGCGCGAGCAGGGCAGGGGCCTTCTCGGCAACACGCCGCGCCCCGAGGCCGAGAGCGTCTCGGTCTACACGCGCAGCGGACGCCAGCTCTCGGGCAACGGCATCCCGCCGCAGCAGCAGCCCAACCCCAGCTACGCCCCCGCCACCTCCTATGCGCCCGGCTATGCCGCCGGCCAGGCGGGCATGCGCATGAGCTCCACCAACCTGCCGCCCTACGTGCTGCGCCCCTCCACCTATGAGGACGTGACCACGGTCGTGCGCCGCGTGCGCACCAGCCAGCCGGTGGTGCTCAACTTCCGCCACACCAACATCGACATCGCCAAGCGCGTGCTCGATTTCTGCTACGGCCTGTCCTTCGGCATCGACGGCGAGATCGCCGAGCTGGGCGACCGCGTATTCGCGGTGCTGCCCCACGGCATCACGCTCACCCAGTCCGATATCGACAAGCTCGTCGCCGACGGCGAGATCGTCAGGTAGCGCCATGGATGCCAAGACCGCGCGGATCGCCTTCGTGGGCGCCGGCGCCATGGGCGGCTCGATCGCCCGCGGCATCGTGACCTCCGGCACCGTCGACGCCTCACAGGTGGCCATCGCCGACCTCTCGGCCGAGGTCCGCGCCTCGTTTGCCGAGATGGGCGTCTCCGCGTTCGCCGACGCCGCCGAGATGGTGGCCGCCTTCGATCCCGACGCCGTGGTGCTTGCCGTGAAGCCGCAGGTCGCGGCCGCGGCCATCGCCCCCATCGCCGATGCGATGGGCGGCAGGCTCGTCATCTCCATCATGGCGGGCGTGCCCCTCGAGCGCCTCTACGGGCTCTGCGGCACCTCGCGCGTGGTGCGCCTCATGCCCAACCTTCCCGTTGCGGCGGGTCTCGGCGCCATCGCCCTCACGCCGGGCGCCGGCGCCTCCGCAGACGACGCCGCCTTCGTGACGGGACTGCTCACGTCCGTCGCCGTGGTCAAGGCCATGCGCGAGGACCAGCTCGACGTGGCAGGCGTGGTCTCGGGCTCCTCGCCCGCGTTCTTCGCATTCTTCGTCGACGCCCTCACGCGCGCCGGCATCGAGGCGGGCCTTCCCGCCGCCGACTGCCGCGAGATGGTCGAGGCAACCATGCGCGGCACCGCGCAGCAGCTGCTCGACTCCGGCGAGCATCCGCGCACCTACATGGAGCGCGTCTCCTCGCCCGGCGGCACCACCATCGTGGCGCTGCGCGAGCTGGAGGGCGACGTGTTCTACGCCGTCCAGGATGCTGTCGCCGCCGCGCTCGAGCGCACGCGCGAGCTGGCGGGGAAGTAGGGGAGCATGATCGGCTACTGGCTTTACCGGCTCGTCGACTTCTACGAGATCCTCATCGTGGTGTGGTGCATCATGTCGTGGATCCCGCGCATGAACGACACGGTCGAATCCGTTCGCTCCGCACTGGGTTCCATCGTCGAGCCCTACCTCGCGTTGTTCAGGCGATATATCCCGCCGATGAGCGGCATAGATTTCTCGCCGATTGTGGCAATTATCGTGTTACGCCTGCTACAGCGTGTGATTCTGTATATACTTTAGGATTAGGCACCCAAAGGTCGTTACCTGTGCCAACGGCCTATCACTGAAACGAAAGGGAAGAACATGGCAATCACTCCTCAGGACATCGAGCAGCAGGCCTTCTCCGCCGCCAAGCAGGGCTACAACACCGAAGAGGTCGACGAGTTCCTCGAGGTCCTCGCCTCCGAGGTCGACGCGATGCTCTCCAAGATCGCCGATCTCAAGAACCGTTTGACCAACACCGAGAACGAGCTTGCCGCCGCTCAGGCCCAGCTCGCCGCCGCGCCCGCGCGTACCGAGACCGTCGTGGCTCCCGTCGCCGACTTCGGCGCGTCCGAGCGTCAGATCTCCCAGGCCCTCATCGTGGCCCAGCAGGCTGCCGATAAGCTCGTCGCCGATGCCCGCGACAACGCCGACCGCATCCGCAACGAGGCCGACGCCAAGGCCCGCGAGGTCATCCGCCAGGCGCTTGCCGAGAAGCAGAACGAGCTCGACGAGATCGATCGCCTCAAGGCCTCCCGCGAGGAGTTCCGCACCGAGTACAAGAACCTCCTGCAGCACTTCATCGACGACGCCGATGCCGTGTTCCCCAACACCTCCTCGGTTGCTGCCCCCGCGCCCAAGGTCGAGGCCCCGCGCTACGAGGCGCCCGCTCCCGCGCCTGTTGCGGCTCCCGTCACGCTTTCCGACCTCTCCGATTTCGGCGATCTCGACTAGCACCTGCGACATCGAACGTTCGCGGCCCCGCTCCGGCGGGGCCGTTTTTCATGCTGCGGGACCTTTTGAGCCAAACGAGACAAAAATTGCGGCATTTTTGTCTCAAAAGGCGTTCAGGGCGCTCGATCCCTCGCTCCCATAGCCTTTTGGGACAAATCTCGCGGCATTTTTGTCTCAAAAGGCACCTATGGCACTTGATCTGCCACCCTCATAGCCTTTTGAGACATATTCCCTACGTTTTTTGTCCCGTTTGGCATGAGGAGCTGGACGGTGGCGCGCACAACGGCATGGTATGATTATCGAAGTGCTCTTATCGCCGATAAAACGTAGCAACAAGGGGGTAGGCTTCCCGTGGTCTTCTCGAGTTTCGCGTTCCTCCTCATCTTCTTCCCGCTCCACATGGTGGCGTACCTGCTCGTTCCCGAAAAGCTCAAGAACCCCGTGCTGCTCGTCTCATCGCTCATCTTCTATGCGTGGGGCGGTCCGCGCTACGTGCTGCTCATCTGCTTCGAGGCGCTGGCGAGCTGGTTCTTCGCGCTGCGCATCGAGGCCTCGGAGGGGAGCGCGCGTCGCATCTGGCTCATCGCCGAGCTCGCCTGCCTGCTGGGGCTGCTCGGCTACTTCAAGTACTTCACCTGGATCCTCACGAGCATCCACAACGTGTCCGGCTTTCCCACCAACGTCCCGCAGATCGTGCTGCCTATCGGCATCTCGTTCTACACCTTCCAGCTCATCAGCTACGTGGTCGACGTCTACCGCGGCACCATCGCCGCGCAGGGCGCCTACTGGAAGCTCTTGCTCTACTGCTCGCTCTTCCACCAGTGCATCGCCGGCCCCATCGTACGCTACGAGACGGTCGCCAACGAGATCGAGCACCGCAGTGTGTCCGAGCGCGACATCTACGAGGGCGTGCGCCGCTTCTCGATCGGCCTCGCCAAGAAGGTCGTGCTCGCGAACTCCTGCGCCGCGGTTGCCGACAGCCTCGTGCCCATCGGATCGACCGCCATCGCCACGCAGGTCATGAGCGGATACTGGCTGGGCATGCTCTTCTATGCGCTCCAGATCTACCTGGACTTCTCGGCCTACTCCGATATGGCCATCGGCATGGGCCGCATGATCGGCTTCCACTACCTCGAGAACTTCGACCATCCCTACCAGTGCTCGTCGGTGCAGGACTTCTGGCGCCGCTGGCACATCTCGCTGTCGAGCTTCTTCCGCGACTACGTCTATATCCCGCTGGGCGGCAGCCGCTGCAGCCAGACCGAGTACATCCGCAACATGGCCGTGGTGTGGTTCCTCACGGGTATGTGGCACGGCGCCAGCTGGAACTACATCCTCTGGGGCCTCTACTTCCTGGCGTTTCTGCTGCTCGAGCGCTTCGTCATCCAGGACCGGCTGCCCAAGCCGCTGGGCCATGCTTGCGCGCTGCTCGTGGTGCTCATCGGATGGGTGCTCTTCCGCTTCGAGAACTTCGGCGAGCTTGCGAGCGTGCTCGTGGGCATGATCGGGGCAAACGGCGCGGGCCTCACCAACCTCACCGTCCACACGGTGTTCCTGCAGAACATCTTCCTGCTGGCGTTCTCGATCCTCGCGTGCACGGGCTTTGGGACCTGGCTGCGCAAGCGCCTCTCCGCCTTCGGAGGCTCGAGCGACACCGCGGTGCGCATCTTCGGCGCGCTCGAGATGATCACGCCGCCGGCACTGCTCGTCATCTCGCTCATCTCGCTCGCCGGTGCGAGCTACAACCCGTTCATCTACTTCCAGTTCTAGGAGGGGAGGAGTAGGCCATGGCAGACGAGAACCGCACCCGTACACGCGCCCCGCGGCGCACCCAGGCGGCCGACGACCTCCGCGCACGCCACCGCAAGCTCATGGACATGCGCCTCTATGCCGTGATCGGCTTCGGCGGCATCCTCGCCATCTTCGCCGTGGTGGGTCTGCTGTTCTTCTTCAGGCCCTCGACCTCGCAGGTCGAGAAGCGCGAGCTTGCCAAGTTCCCGCAGTTCACCATCGAGAGCTTCCTCGACGGGTCGTTCTTCTCCGATCTGGGCCTGTGGTATTCCGATACCTACCCGCTGCGCGAGCCGCTCGTGGCCGCCGGCCTCGCCTTCAAGAACCTCTATGGCTTCCAGCCCTCGACGCAGATGGTGGGCGGCAACGTGGTCGCCGACACCCTTCCCGTGGAGGGTGCCGCCACCGATGACGATGGGTCGATCGCCGGTGCCATCGACGGCGCTGCGCAGCGAAACGCCGTGGTGCCGGGCGTGAATGACGGTCCCGTGGAGGTGCCCGAGGCCTCTGCCATGCAGGAGGACATCCAGGCGTCCATCATGGCGGGCCTCTATGTGAAGGACGGCGCCGCCTACAGCGTGTACTACTTCGTCCAGTCCGCGGTCGAGACCTACTGCACGGCCTTGAACACCTGCGCCGACAACCTGGCGGGCGAGGCGACGGTCTACTCGATTCTTGTGCCCAACAACTCGGGCGCCATGCTTCCCGAGGACGAGCTCGCGGGCCTCGGCGGCACCGATCCGCGCGAGGCGATCCGCTACTTCAACAGCCTCTACAACGAGAACGTGCACCCCGTGTTCATCTACGACACGCTGCGCGCGCACAACGACGAGTACCTCTATTTCCGCACCGACCACCACTGGACGCAGCTGGGCGCCTACTACGCCTACGTGGAGTTCTGCAAGGTCAAGGGCACCGAGCCCGCCGACGTGCTGCATTGGGAGCACATGCGCTTCGAGCCGTTCCTGGGCTCGTTCTACGACACGCTGGGCCTCTCGGAGATGGAGGCCAACCCCGACTACGTTGACGCCTACATCCCCTCGAGCACCAACGAGCTCACCTTCTGGGATGAGGATGGCAACCAGGTCGACTGGCATGTCATCACCGATGTGACCGACTGGGCCACGAGCTCCAAGTATGCGGCGTTCATCGGCGGGGACAAGCCCCTCACCATCATCGAGAACCCCACGATGGAGGAGGGCCCGAGCTGCCTGGTCATCAAGGAGAGCTACGGCTGCGCGTTCGTGCCGTGCCTGGTGGACGACTACAAGACCGTCTATGTGTTCGACTGCCGCTACTCCGACTACAACATCCCGCAGTTCGTGCGCGAGCACGGCATCGACGACGTGATCTTCATCAACAACATGACGCTGGCCACCACCGATACCGTGGGCGAGCGCCTGCTCTGGATGAGCAGCGAGTAGCGCTTCTGCCCGCGCACCATAAGCTCAACCTTGTTTCAGGGCGTCCTTGCGGGCGCCCTGATAGCGTTTGGGCACCTGCGAGCCGGGGTTTGCCGAGCGCGGGTCGAGCTCGAACAGGCCGTCCCAGAAGCGCTTGGGCATCCAGCTGGCGCGCAGGTCGTAGCCGCGCTCGTCCTTGCCGCGGCCGCCGAGCGAAAGCCCATCGTAGAGGCGCTTCCACATGGCGCGCACGTACTGCTCGTCCGAGGAGAAGTCGTCGCGGGCGGCGAGCTCGTCGGCGAGGGCCTGGTCGAGGCGCACGATCTGGCAGCGCTTGGCGCCCGCCTCGTGCAACGCCGCCGTGCAGTGTACGGGGTCGACCAGGCAGAACCGCTCGGGCACCATGCGCTTGGCGAAATACGTGGCCACGAACGGTACGGTGTCGGCCTTGGGCCTGAACGATGCCAGATACGAGCCGTCGGCCAGAAGCGAGAAGCGCGTGAACTGCCGCGTGCGCTCGCACTCGTTGATGACGAGACGGGCCAGGCTGTCGAGCTTGACCACCGCCGGATCGGACACCATGCCGGCGATCGCGGGCCCCGCTTTGAAGGCGAGCCGCGCATAGCGGTGGACCGCTTCGGGCACGGAGGGGTCGTCCGCCGCGCAGGCATAGGCGATCTTCGAGACGCACGATCCCTCGCAGTTGTCGGGGCAGCGGTTCTCGCGCGCACGCGGGCAGCCGGTGGCCACCTTCCTGAAGAGCCCGCGCCACACGCGCCCCGAGAGCGCGAGCATACGGTCGTCCACCGCATAGGGCCCCACCACGTTCTCATCGAGGCGCGGCTGCGCGCACGCCGAGCTCACGAGCCGCACATGCTCTTCGTCCACGCGGGCGAGATAGGCCACGCCCACGGCGCCGAGCACCCCCTCGAGGGAGGGCTCGCAGGAGAGCAGCGCCGAACGTCCCCGCGCGCAGGCGCGCGTGAGGTCCATCACGGCCGCATCGACCGTGTCGGGCCCGTCGGGCAGTATGACTGCGGCGAGGGCTGCGTCAGAAGAGGCGGGGCTGTGCCGCTTCGATGCGCCGCCGCGTGCTGTTGTAGGCGCTTGCCTGGGCATCTTCCACCACCCTCCTCCTGATGAGCTCGCCGTCGAGCGGGCATGCGCGGTCGCGCGCGCCCGCGCAGGTGAGAAAGTGCCGTGCCCGTTTGAGCGTGATGTTGAGCGCCTTGAGGTCGTCGAACGAGAGGCGCTTGGTGCGCCGGGCGCGGATGATGCGCCGCGCGCCCACGGGCCCTATGCCGGGCACGCGCAACAGCAGCTCGAGCGGAGCGTCCATCACCTCCACGGGGAAGCGCTCGATGTTGCGCAGCGCCCACGCCAGCTTGGGGTCGACCTCCAGGTCGAGCCAGGGCTCGCTGGGCGTGGCGAGCTCGTCGGGCGAGAACGCGTAGTAGCGCATGAGCCAATCGGCCTGGTAGAGGCGGTGCTCGCGGCGCAGCGGCACGGGCGTCTCGGCGCCGGGCAGGCGCTCGTCGTCCATGATGGGCATGTAGGCCGAGAAGAACACGCGCTTGAGGTCGAACCGCTCGTAGAGCGAGCGCGAGAGCTGGAGTATGTGGTTGTCGTCCTCGGGCGTGGCGCCGACGATGAGCTGCGTCGACTGGCCGGCGGGGGCGAAGGCGCGCCGAGAGGCCGCCACGGCGGCATGTGGGCGCAGGGTGAGCGTCATGCCGTGAGACTGCACGGGAAGGGGAGAGGAACCGTCGTAGGGCTTCTGAGGGGCCTGGAGCGCCTTCCTGCCACCCGAGAGGGCGCGTGCCTCCTCGTCGCGCGAGGAGCGGATCTGCGCCATGGGACGCGCGATTTCTGCGGAGGTCTTATCGGGGCAGAGCGTCTCGAGCGAGTGCTTGCTGGGAAGCTCGAGGTTGACGGAGAGGCGGTCGGCCAGACGTCCCAGCGCATCCACGAGGTCGGGATGCGTGCCCGGGATGATCTTGGCGTGCACATAGCCGTTGAAGCGCAGCTCCTCGCGGAGGATCCGCAGGCACTCGATCATGCGCTCGGAGGTTGCGTCGGGCGTGCCGAGCACCCCGGAGGAGAGGAACAGCCCCTCGATGTAGTTGCGCTTGTAGAAATCGACCGTGAGCTCGGCCAGCTCGCGCCCGGTGAAGGTGGCGCGCTGCACGCTTGCCGAACGGCGGTTGACGCAGTAGGCGCAGTCGTAGGAGCAGGCGTTGGAGAGAAGCACCTTGAGCAGCGTGATGCAGCGGCCGTCGGCCGTGAAGGAGTGGCAAAGGCCGCCCGCGGACGCCGTGCCGAGCTTGCCTGCTGCAGGCCCGCGATCGACCCCCGACGAGGTGCAGGCCACATCGTATTTCGCGGCATCGGCGAGTATGCCGAGCTTGGTGTAGGTGTCCATCGCGGCGTCCTATCTCAATGCAAGTGGGGGATTGGAGAGCAGCTCTGCGATGATGTCGTCATACGCTGCGATATCGTGCAGTTCGGTAATGCTCGTCATGCGGGTGCCGGCATCCTTGCTGCTTGTTCCGCAATGGAATACGCGCATCGTGCTGGTCCCATGATCGAGGACAACGTAGCGATCGTGAATCATCCCGCACGATCTGTTGAACTCGAGGTGCAGCTCGGGGTATTCGGCTGAGAAATCTTGGAATTCGGACAGGCGAAGTTTATCCGAGCTTTTGTTATCGCTGATAACCCGAATGTCGGCGTTTGCAGGTGCATGTGCGAGATGCTGGAGCGTTTTCGATGAGATGTAGTCGTCGATGAGGATGATGTTTGCGTTCGCATGTCCGTAAATCTGCTGGTAGGCTCGATCTGCGGTGAAGCGTTCATTGCAGAGGAGGAGAATCTCACCGTGCGCTTTTGAGGCTTCGAAGGAACCTTCAAGCTCGAGCAGCCTTCTTCCGTGCTCACCAAGCAGCCGATCGTGCTGCTCGAGCTTATCGGCGAGCGCTTGGTATCCCTGCGCGCTGAGGAATGTCCGATCGTTCGAGAGGGAGTCTTTCATGCTTTTGAAAAGGCGGATGAGTGTTATGCTCTGCTGCGTCGCCAAGTCGCCTTTGAGCACGGTCATGAGCATGTAGATGCCCTGCTCGGTGAAGGCGTGGGGAAGATACTTGGCGTTTGATCCGCGCAGGTTGCCGGATTCGTTCAAGGTCACAATTTGTGACCTTGAAATGAGGCCCGTCTCCTCACGCGTAAGCTGGAACATGAAGTCGTTTGGGAACTTCTCGATATTGCGCCTGACCTGCTGATTGAAGGCCTTCGTGGAGTATCCGTATATCTGCGCGAGGTCGAAGTCGAGCATGACCTGCTGTCCGCGTATGACGTGGATCTTGTCCTGCAGCTCCTGTGAATCTGCGATGGCGAGGGTATTGGCAACGCCCATGCTTGCCTCCGAAGAATCGAATATGTGTTCGATTCCCACTATACGGCAAGGGGTGGACAAGAACAAGCGTTCGTTTTAAATAAGGAGCTGAAAGATGTATCGCCCCAGCTAGGCGCGCTGCAGGGCGATGATGGCCGCGCCGAAGGCTTTGGCATCGTTTCCGAGCGCGGCGCTCTCGACGGGGATGCCCGCGATGGCCGAGCGCGTCTCGGCGAGCTTGCGCGTGACGAGGCGGCCCAAGTGGTTCTGGTCGCGCTGCGTGGCTCCCGCCACGATGAGGGCCTGCGGGGCGTGCTCGGTGGTGTAGTCCACCACGCACTCGGCGATGCGCCCGGCGAGCCAGTCCATGGCGTGGATGGCCACCGCGTTGCCGCGCTGCGCCTCCTCCATGATCTGCGAGGAGCGGATCATGCCGAGGCCGATACCCGAGAGGTCGAGCGTATCGTTGGCATCGGGCACCATGAGCTCATGGGCTTCGAGGAGGAACTCGCCCTCGGTCGCCGCCTGCGCGGGCAGGTCGTAGGTCTCGACGGGCTTGCCGCCCATCACCATGGCGATCTCGATGAGGTTGCCCATGCGCACGAGCGCGAAGCGGTCGTAGGGCATGCCGGCGCCGTAGTAGGCCTCGCCCAGGGCGGCTGCCTGCGCATCGTTGACGAGAAAGACGGGTGCGGCGATGTGCTTGCGCACGATGACGCGCACCGGCATGGGCTCGATCCACTCGAGGGCGGGGGAGAAGGCGCGGCCGGTCTCGTCGTCTACCACGCCCGAGACGCTCACGCACATCGCCTCGATGGCGCCGGGGCGGAACCCCGCCTGCGCGAGCGCCTTGCCCGCGACGGCATACACGTCCTCGACCGTGGTCTGGAAGGTGCCGTCTATGTGGGTGGGAACGTTTGCAAGTGCAAGCATGTGCAGGTCCTCGTCGATGAGGGCCGCACGAGTGGTGGAGCTGGCGATGTCTATGCCGAGAAAAGCCACGCGTCCCCCTCTGCCGCGATTGCATAGAGAAAAGATACCATGTTTCAGTTTTTATCGGGAGGGGCGTATCGCGCCGGGACCGAGAAAACCCGTCCGATACGCCCGCTACCTGCGCTTACTTCTTATAGACGATCGAGAAATCCCCGAACATGTACTCCTTCATGGTCTCGGGATCGTCATAGTAGCCGAACTTCTCGTCGTGGAGCGGCTCGCCGGTTGCGGTGCCGTCGCGCACGGCGATAAGCGCCTCGCGGATGCGTCCGATCGAATCGACGGGCACCGAGAAGTCGTTGTGCGAGGTGTAGATGTAGCGCACGTTGGGGAAGCGCTCGGCGATCTTGTCGAGCGAGGCGATGTAGGCATCTATGTCGGAGTGGCCCATGATGTCGTTGCCGAACTGCGCGTAGATCACGTCGAGGTAGACCATGTCGCCCGAGAAGAGGATGTCGTGCGCGTGATCGTAGAGCATGATGTGGTCCTCGGTGTGGCCGGGCGTGTAGACGACCTCGACTTTGCGATCGCCCAGGTCGAAGATGTGCCCGTCCTCGACGGTGCGCGCGTTGAAGGGGCGGATCCAGTACTCGTCGGGCGCAAATCCCTCGGGGTAGTCGAACACGAACATGTCGGGATCGCTCTGGTTGGCGAGGTACTTGTGCGCCACGCCGGTGCGCGCCTGCTCGATGGCGCCCTTCTCGTCTGCGATGAGGACCTCGTCGAAGCGCCAGTCGTTGCCGGCGTGGTCGAAGTGGCGGTGGCAGTTGATGATCTGGTAGTCGTTGGGGCAGAGCTCGTCGATGAGGGGCTTGGAGTTCACGATGCCCAGGCCCGCATCGAGCACGAGGCTGCGCTCGGATCCCAGGATGATGAAGTGGTTGACCTCCTGGAGATGCTGCACTTCGCAGGTGCCCAGCACGTTGCCGGGCAGCCGGTAGGTCTCGAACCAGCCGTTTACGTCGTTTCTGGTGGGTACGCGCTCGTATTTGGCATAGTATTCGCGACGCTCGGGTGTCTTGAACTTCATGGCTCTCCTCCTCGATGCACAACCTGCCGAGCGCATGGGCGCTCGAATCAAAATATAGCCGATTGCGCGGAGAGGGAAGGTGCGAAGCGGGCCCGTAAGCCGGGTTCTGTCGTGGGCGGCCATTTATCTAGGACCTGCTGTTGCCAGAGGCCTCAAGCGCGCAACCCGAGCGCGGTGCGGGCCACACCATGGCGCTCCTATTTGCGTTTGCTCCGGAAGGGGCTTGCCAAGCCACCCTGTCGCCAGGATGCTGGTGGTCTCTTACACCACCGTTTCAGCTTTTCTCTCACCCGCTTGCGCGGGCAGCGGGAGTCTTCTTTTCTGCGGCGCTTTCCGTCGGGTCACCCCGCCAG
>CAMNAH010000011.1 GCA_946530775.1 uncultured Coriobacteriales bacterium | reverse complement strand
CTTCCTGGATCAGCTGCTTCAGGCTCCAGCCCGCGCAGTAGCCGGTCAGCATGGAGAGGTCGTGCAGGTGGATGGCGGCGGAGCGGTGCGCCTCGGCCACCTCTTCGTCGTACACCTCGCTCAGCCAGTAGTTGGCCGTGATGGCGCCGGAGTTGGACAGGATCAGGCCGCCGACGGAGTACGTGACCGTGGAGTTCTCCTTCACGCGCCAGTCGTTGATCTTGAGGTAGTTGTCGACGAGGTCCTTGTAGTTGAGAAGGGCGGAGTTGACGTTGCGGACCTTCTCGCGCTGGCGGCGGTAGAGGATGTAGGACTTGGCGACGTCGGCATAGCCGGACTCGGAGAGGACCTTCTCGACGGAGTCCTGGATCTCCTCGACCGTGATCTTGCCGTCCTTGACCTTGGCGTCGAAGTCGGCCGTGACGTGAAGCGCGATGAGATCGATGATGCTGGGATGGCTCTGCTTGCCGCAGGCATCGAACGCCTTGGTGATGGCGGCGCTGATCTTGGCGATATTGAATTCGGCGATGGTGCCGTCGCGCTTTACGACTTGGTACATGCTGTTCCCTCCAAAGTTGCGGATGTGTTGTAGATGCTGCCGTAATTTCAAGCCCAACTACCATACCACTATTGGGAGGGGATGGAACCGAGATATTGTGTCGATTTTCGGGTGTGGACACAATATATTGTGCCTTCGGCGTTAAATGTGCCGCGAGCGGCAGAGGGGTTCTCAGTCTACGCCGCGTACCTGCGTGTTCGCAACGTAGAGGCGCGCGATGTCCGCGTAGGCGCGGAGCTTCTCGGGCGCGGGCGCCGAGAGCCCGGCGAAGGGAACGGTGTCGCGGTCGGTGAAGCTCTGGAGGAAGTAGGCCTTCGCGCCGGCGATCATCTCGCCCATGGCGTGGAAGTCGGACTCGTCGTGGAGCTGGTCGACCACCGTGGTGCGGAACTCGTAGTCGGGCGCCTGGGCCTTGATGAGCGCGATGCTCTCGCGGATGGGTGCGAGGTCGACCTGCGCGCGGCCTACGGTCTGCGCCCACTTGGCCGGCGAGTTCTTGATGTCCATGGCTATATAGTCCGCGAGGCCCTCGTCGAAGATGCGGGCGAGCACATCGGGGTGGGCGCCGTTGGAGTCGAGCTTGGTGGCAAAGCCCAGCTCGCGGATGCGTGCGAGCAGCTCGGGCAGGCCCTTGGAGAGCGTGGGCTCGCCGCCCGTGATGGCCACGCCGTCGAGAAGTCCGGTGCGCTTGGAGAGGAACGAGAGGAGCTCCTCGTCGTCCATGACAACCGGTGCGGTGCCCTCTGCGAGCTCGAAGTTGTGGCAGAACGGGCAGCGGTAGTCGCAGCCGCCGAGGAAGACCGTGCAGGCCACATGGCCCGGGTAGTCGAGCAGGGTCATCTTCTGCAAACCGTAGATCTTCATGGTGCGCGCCTTTCTCGCTCCGATCCGTTCTGATTCCCCATTGGGGGATATTCCCCGAATGGGATGATAGGCCTTCAGGCCAGATTATTCATCCGCCCATTCGGGGAGTATCCCCCAATGGGGAATCCGTTAGGAATCTAGATCGCCGACAGGATATGGTCGTTGCGGAGCTCGCCATCGGCGATGGAGTCGTTCACCGAGTAGGCGTGCTTCTCGAGGTCGCCGCAGATTGCCTGCGTGAGGCCCTGGTTCTGGAGCTCGTCGATCACATCGGCGCAGATGCCCTCGATCACGTCGTGCTTCTCCTCGGCCTGCTCGGGCTCGTTGCCCGTGGTGATGAGCCACTCGAGCAGCTCGGCCTCGATGGAGAGCGCAGGCAGTGCGCGCAGTGCGCGGAACGACCACTTGTAGTAGGGCTTGTAGGCGTTGTTGAGCAAAAAGATCGCCGAGATGGCGGCCTGCGCGAACTCGAAGACGGCCAGCTGAGCCGCCGCGACCTCGCCATGGGCGATGCAGCGGGCATAGTTGTATTGCCCGGCCTGCGCCATGAGCAGGAGCTGCCCCGCGAGCTTCTTGCGGCGCACGTCCTCGGGCCAGGTGGAGAGCCGCTCGCGTATGGCCGTGACCTCGCCCAGGTTGTCGAGCCAAAGCTCGCCGTTCGTCGCCTCCGCGAGCGCCTGCTCGGGAAGGGCGAGCCATTGCCCCAGCGTGAGGGTGCCGTCGGCCGAGCCTACCTTCTCGGAGAAGAACTCCGCGGTGCGGATGACGCCCCGACGGGCGCCGCCCACGGGCGCCATGAGCGAGCGCTTGGCCCCCTCGAACTCGCGGGGAAGCTTGGCGTAGGCGCGCTCCATGAGAAACGCGGTGCGGCGGTCGACGATGTCCTCGCCGGGCAGGAAGATGCAGAACCCGGGCTCGAAGTCGTGGTCGCGCGAGATATCGTCGTCGAAGCCGAAGCACTCCGAGCCGGAGCCGATAAGGCCCACGGCAAGGTGCGGCAGCACCTCGGCGAACTGCTCCTCGAGCATGGGCCGGCCGAATTGCTCGAAGTATGCGCGCGAGATCTCGAGGCCGTTCATCGGGCATCATCCCCGTTGGCCTCATAGATTCCCTTGGAGCGGGCGGTCAGGTCGTCGGCTGCGAGGAAGTACCCGTAGTACGAGAAGACCGGAGCGCACTTCTCGCAGACGAAGGCATAGTAGCCGTCGCGCGGGGCTGAGGTGGTGTCGAGGAGCGCATATGCGGTGTCGAGGAGCCGCTCGACCTCGTCCTCGCTCTGCTCCATGCCCTGCTCGGCTACGAGGGCGTCCGCCATGTTGAGGCAAGTGATGGCCTGCTCGAGCTCGCCGCCCGCGACCTTGCCCATCTGATCGATGGCCAGCGCGTAGAGCTCGCGCGCATCGGCATAGCGCTCAAGCGAGACGCAGGTGAGCGCCATGTTGTTGTAGAGACCGCCGAGCAGCTCGGGCCTGGTGGCGGGGCTTGCCTCATAGGCGGCGCGGGCACGACCGAAGAGCTCCATGGCGCGCTCGTTCTCGCCGAACGCGTTCATGGCGGTGGCAACGTTGACGAACGCGGTGCCTCCGCTGATGGAGTCCTCATAGCCGAGCTCCTCCACCAGGCGCAGCTCTTCCTCGCCGTGCGCGAGGGCGTTGTCGCGTTCGCCCGTCTTGCGGTAATGGCCTACGAGCTCGCCCTCGATCATGAGCTGGCCGCGCAGGTCGCGGCAGGCGCGCGCCTCCTCGAGCCAGTACAGCAGGTGCCGCTCGGCACCCGCGTAGTCACGGCGTGCCATATAGTCGTCCATCTTCTCGATGACGCGCTGCTGGGGGATGGGTTTGACGGCGGGGTCGGCTCCATTGGGGACGCCGTTCAGAAGGCATGCGGGTTCGAGGTAGTCCTCGGGCGGGAGCGGTGCGCGGTCGGTCATGGCTGTCTCCTAACGGTAGGAGGGATGGCTCTATGGCTATCCTACCGCAATCGCATCGTCCTTCCCTCCGCAGGTGGATTGGCGCTGCCGTGGAAGTCCGCGCGGCTCCGTCCGTAACGTAGAATGGGGCAAGGACGCGGGATACATGACCGAGGAGCGTGCCATGCCCAGGAAATCGGTGTTCGAGATGCCCTTCTCCGCCGTATACCGAGCGCTTGCGGACAAGGTGGAACGGAAGGGCCGCACGCGCGCGGAGCTCGACGAAGCGACCTGCTGGCTTACGGGATACACGGTGGGGCAGCTCGATGCGCTCATGGCATCGGATGCGAGCTACGGGGCGTTCCTCGAGCAGGCGCCCGAGTACAACCCCGCCTCCGAGCTCATCACCGGGAAGGTGTGTGGTGTCCGGGTCG
This sequence comes from uncultured Coriobacteriales bacterium, assembly GCA_946530775.1. The sequence goes on along the minus strand of CAMNAH010000011.1, from coordinate 10,627 downwards.
AGACCATCGAGGATCCGATGGCCAGGCGGATGCGCCAGCTCGACAAGCTGGTCGACGAGCTCGCCAAGGGAAGGCCGATGGAGAAGGTGCTCCGCTCATGATCGACTCCGACGTGCTGGCGTTCTTCGAGGGGCATGAAGATGCCCTTCCCCTGTACGAGGCCTTCGAGACCTGCCTGCATGGGCTCTATCCCGATGCGGGGAGGCGGGTTCAGAAAACCCAGATCACCTTCTTCAACCGCCATGTCTTCGCGTGCGTCTCGTTCGCCCGCGTGAAGAGGAGGGCGGAGCTGCCCAACCCCTATCTCGTGGTGACGCTGGGCCTTCCGCATCCTCTGGAGTCCGAACGGGTTGCCGTGCTGACCGAGCCGTATCCGGGAAGATGGACGATGCATATAGTCATCGGAAGCTTCGAGGACGTCGACGACGAGCTGCTCTCATGGCTCGGCGAGGCGTACGCGTTCGCGGAATCGAAGCGCTAGGGGCGGGTTTGCGGAGCGCCCCCTGCGGCGCCTACGCCCACGCCTCGATCGCATCGCAGAGGAACTGCGCGGCACCGACACCGCAGGCATCGTCGTAGTAGGCGGTGAAGCGCTCGTCGCACGTGTACATCTTTCCCATGCCGCGATGCGCCTCGGGCGTGTAGGTGCCTTCTCCCCAGTGCATCTGGAGCCAGCGGGCATGCATGCGCACGAGCTTCTCGGCCTCCGCACCCGCGGGGTCGCCGGTCGCCATCGCAACCTTGAGCTGCGCCTTGATATCCTCGGTGAGCGTCTCCATATCGTTCCACGCTTCCTCGTCCATGGCCTCGAGCCTCTCGTTCGCCTCATCGACGGCGGCATCGCCCCAACGTTTGCGCGCCTCCTCGCCGTGCGCGTGCTCGTTGTCCTTGATCGCCTCCGCCTTGATTCCCTCGAAGCGCTTCTCGTCTGCCATGGGTATTCCTTCCTCGATATGCATGATGGTGTTCTCGACGTTGGCGATCAGCGCATCGAGCGCATCGCGCCTGCGGTTGAGCTCTGCGAGATGCGCGTAGAGCGCCTCGGCGGCATCGAAGCCGGGGGAGTCGAGCAGGCTCCCGATCTCGGCGAGCTCCATGCCGCAGCTCCTGAAGATCAGGATCTGCTGTAGGCGCGCGGCATCGGCGCTGCTGTAGCTGCGGTAGCCGTTCGCGAGTCGCTCGGGCACGAGCAGGCCGATCTGGTCGTAGTGGTGGAGCGTCCGCACGCTCACGCCGCTCATGGCCGCCAACTGCGCTGGCGAATATCCCTTAACGCCCATGCGCGCACCTCCTTCTGATGACAGTCTGAACTATAACGTAACGTCATAGTCAAGGAGGTTTTCAAACGTTGAGTGCCTTTATTTCGCCTGATAAGAGAATGTCATGCGTTATAATTCCGAAAAGTCAAATAAAAATGCTTTTTTCGGAATAGTGATGCAAATGGCTGACGACCTCATACAGAGACCAGTATATCTTGAGCAAGCCCTTATGTTCCGCGATACCGATTTGGTAAAGGTTATTACGGGAGTGCGCCGCTGCGGAAAGTCATCCCTGCTCCAACTAATTAAAGATCATATCGAGCGGGAGAGCGTCCCGGGACGTGCCTTTGTATCGCTCAACCTAGAGGACCGGGAGGTTGGCGTTCGTACAGACGAAGATCTTTATGAATGCTGCAAGGCCCAGATGGGGGAGGGCAGGACCTATATCTTCATTGACGAAATCCAGCGTATTGCGGGATGGCATGATGTTATAAACTCGCTTCGTGTTGGCTTCGACTGCGATATATATCTGACGGGTTCGAATGCATTTCTGCTCTCGGGGGAATTGGCAACCTATCTCTCCGGACGCTATGTGGAAATCAAGATGCTCCCGTTGTCATTTAGAGAGTACGCGGATTTCTGCGGTCTTAGACCCAACGCAGGCAATTCCCTTATGCTACGTGATGGCGGGGAGCCGATTTTGACAGACGATCTTCTGGCTCGTTTCCTTCAATTTGGAGGCATGCCCGCGATAGCCTCCCTTTCCACTACGCAATTGCAGCATGCAGCGTATCTCTCGTCGCTTTATGAGACGGTCTTGGTTCGAGATATTCTCGACAGACAGCGAAATGTTATAGAGCGCGCCATCGGCAATTCAGACCTGCTCAGACTCATCTGTGAGTTCCTTGCAGACAATATCGGCAATACGCTTTCGGCAAACGGAATGGCCGGGGCGCTCTCGCAGACTATGAAGGTGACCGATAAGACCGTCTCAGCCTATGTGAGGGCGCTGAACGATGCATATGCGTTCTACCCAGTGAGACGATACGACTTGCACGGAAAGGCAGTTCTCAAAACGCTGCCCAAGCAGTATATCGTCGACACTGGCCTACGCTCTTTTCTGCTCGGTTATCGGCCGTCCGATATGGGACGCGTTTTCGAGAACGCTGTGTTCCTGCAGCTTTTGCACGAGGGCTGGTCCGTAAAGGTGGGAAAGCTGTATCAAAAAGAGGTCGACTTCGTGTGTATCCGAAACGGAGAAGTCCAGTATATACAGGTTGCCGACAACATGTTTGGCGAGGATACGCTCGAGCGTGAATTGGCGCCATTAAGATCGATTCCAGATAACCATGCGAAGTGTGTGGTTGTTCGCCAGGGGAACTATCCCCAAAACATCGAAGGTATTCGCATCATTCGCGCGGCTGATTTCTTTCTTCGATAGGGGGTTGGCCTTTTGAAACGCAATATCTATGAACGCCAGGCGCTATATGAGGAAGTTTGGGAGTCCCCGATGGTCGAGGTGGCCCGCAAGTATGGTATCTCGAGCGTGATGCTTAAAAAGATATGTCGCAAACTTGACGTTCCAACTCCGCCACGCGGGTATTGGGCAAAGGTCCGCGCAGGGAAAAGCGTGCATAAACCCAAGCTTTCCGATTCGGCGACTCGAGGTTTTGTCATTGGAAAAGGTTTGGACGAGGACGAGATGGCCCATAGAGACCCGCGCGACCCCCTTTCGCTGTTCGAGGAAGCCGTGCGAAAGAAGGTTTTCCTAGTTGCCGAGGGAATCGAGCATCATCCAAAGGCAAGGTTAAGGCCTATCTTGTCAGAGATGAAGCACCGTGGGTGTCTGGGGACCATTATGAGGGTGAATCACCCACAGTACTACTCGTTCGATGATTTTGTTAGCACCGAGCAAGCCAGCAGATCGATGTCAATGATGGAGACGATCGCGCGGGCGGTGGAGAGTATCGGCGGTTGCATGTCGGGCCCGCTTGAGATACAGGCATTTGGCGAGAGGGTCTCCTTGGAAATCCGAGAGCGCACTGTGAACGAGAGCCATGCGCTTACCGCTAACGAGAAGAAGGCCATCTCGCGCTACGAGAAGACGAAGAACGATTGGGATAAACCCAACATCCGAAAATGGGATAAGCGTTTCACGGGAATGCTATCTATCTCCGTATTAACTGGCGTCACCCCCTACATGAATGACAGATGGAACTGGACCTTCAAAACTGTTTTCTCGGAGCGAGACGACATGGCTTTGGAGCAGCAACTTGACGAGGTTTTTCTCGCGATTTGCCGTGTGTGCGCAGCAAAACGCTTGCATCGTCTTGAAGTGGAGTCCGAAGCCGAGGCTTATACAAGGAAAGTTGTCGAGGCACAGCGGGAAGTCGATGCGTTCAACACAGAGATTGATAGGTTGAGAAATGCGCTTGAGGAATCAGAGCGTTTCGATGCCGCTTCCAAGCTCAGATCGTATGCCAAGGGACTTGTGTCTGGCAAATCGGGTCCGGACAGGGGATATGCGGCCTGGATTATGAAGAAGGCGGATTGGCTCGATCCAACAATCGGTCTCTCAGATGTGGTTTTCGGGACGTTTGCCAGGGACGGTGCGTATCCCCAAAAGAAGGAGAATGTGCGCACAGCGCTTCCTTACAGAATAGATTTCTTCTTTAAGCGGAATGGTCGGACGCCGAACCAGACATGGCAGCAGCTTATTGAGGCGTGTGGCGATTGAGGTCTTCGGGAAACACGGCGAGCTCCATGCGTGTCGCATCGCCTCTGCATGCGCGTCCGCGGGTCGGGGTACACTAGGACGCAGCTATTCCGACGGGAGACCCCATGGCTTTCGCAAGCATCGTGCTCGACATACCCACGCGCGCGCTCGACGGCGCGTACAGCTACCGCATCCCGCCCGAGCTGGCGGAAACGGTCGCCGTGGGTGCCACCGTGCTCGTGGACTTCTCGCGCCGCGCTGCCGTGGGCTACGTGATGGCGCTCTCCAACGAGGCTCCCGCAGGTATCGACCCTGGGAAGATCCTCGATGTGTGCCAGGTGCTCGCCCCGCCCGCGTTCGACGAGGCCGCGGCTCGCGTGATCGCATGGATCGCGCGCGAGTACGCCTGCCCGCTCTCGGAGGCCGTGCGCCCGTTCCTCGCCCCCGGCCAGAAGGTCAAGGTCGTACGCGAAGACGAGGCCTCGCCGTGGGAGCTCGTCAACGAGCGCGCCGGCGCCGTGGACGACCGCTGGGTCGAGCTCATCGATGCATCGTTCGAACCTGCCGCCACCGCATCGCGCCAGCGTCAGGTCATCGAAGCGCTTTCCGCCGGTCCCATGCGCCTCGCCGAGCTCACGGCGCTCATCGGCGCCTCCGGGGCCGCGGTCAAATCGCTCGAGAAGCGCGGGGTCGTCGCCTGCACCGCGCGCCGCCGCGTGCGCGGTAGCGACGGCACGACGCTCTCGAGCGCGCATGCGAGCCGTCCCGAGCATCTCACGGAAGGCCAGCGCAACGCCCTCGCCGCTATCGACGAGGCTGCGACGGCCGCCCGCGGCGATGTGGTCCTTGTGGACGGCGTCACGGGTTCGGGCAAGACAGAGGTCTATCTCGCCGCCATCGAACGCGTGCGCGCGCAGGGCAAGGGCGCTCTCGTGCTGGTGCCCGAGATCTCGCTCACCGCGCAGACCGTGGGTCGGTTCCGCTCGCGCTTCGGCGACGATGTGGCCATCCTGCACTCGCGCCTCTCGGTGGGCGAGCGTTTCGACCAGTGGGACATGGTGCGCCAAGGTATGGCGCATGTTGTCGTCGGTGCCCGCTCGGCGCTCTTCGCGCCGCTGGAGAACGTGGGCCTCATCATCATCGACGAGGAGCACGAGGGCTCCTACAAGCAGGATTCCGCACCGCGCTACCATGCCCGCGAGCTTGCGGCGCGCCTTGCTGCGGAGCGCGGCGCCGCGCTCGTGCTGGGTTCCGCCACGCCGTCGCTCGAGAGCCTCGAGCGCTGCCGTGCGGGCTCGTACCGCGGCGCGCATTGGACGCGCGTCGAGATGCCCGAGCGCCCCGGCACGGCGCATCTTCCCAAGGTCACGGTTGTCGACATGGCAGCCGGGTTCCGCGCCGGTGCCCGCTCGATCTTCTCGGCGGAGCTCGTAGCGGCGCTCAAAGGCGTCGCCGAGCGCGGCGAGAAGGCCGTGCTCCTGCTCAACCGCCGCGGGTTCGCGACCTTCCTCATGTGCCGCGACTGCGGGTGCGTGCCGGAATGCCCGCACTGCTCGACCTCGCTCACCTACCATGAGCGCACGCATTCGCTCATGTGCCATACCTGCGGCCAAAGCTGGCCCATCAAGGCCTATCCCGACCCCACGACCACCTGCCCCAACTGCGGCAGCCGCTTCTTGGCTGCCTTCGGCGTGGGCACGCAGCGCGTCGAGGACGAGCTCAGGATGCTTTTGCCCGACACCATGGACATCATCCGCATGGATGCCGACACCACGCGCACCAAGGGCGCGCACCAGGAGCTGCTCGAGAAGTTCGATGCGAGCCCGTCGGCGGTGCTCGTGGGCACGCAGATGATCGCCAAGGGCCTCGACTTCCCCGAGGTCACGCTCGTGGGCGTCATCAACGCCGACACCATGCTCAAGCTGCCCGATTTCCGCGCGGCCGAGCGCACCTACGCCCTGCTCGAGCAGGTGTCGGGACGCGCCGGCAGGGGAGGCAAGCCCGGCGAGGTCATCATCCAGACCTGGTGGGCGAGCCATCCCGCCATCACCGCGGCCGCCCGACACGACCGCGCGCCATTCCTCGCCACCGAGCTCGCCGAGCGCCGCGAGGCGGGGTATCCGCCCTTCTCGCGCCTCGCCAACATCACCTTCTGGGGAAAGAACGCCGGGGAGGTCTCCGCGCTCTGCGATGCCTTCGCCGCCGAGCTGCGAGCTCAGGTCGGCATGCTCGCTGGCTGGGAGGTGCTCGGCCCCTCGGACTGCATCAAGGCGCGCGTGAAGGACCGCACCAGACGTCATGTTATGGTGAAGGCACCCCTCGACGCGGATTTGGGTGCTATCCTTGAGAATTGCACGCATGCGCTGCCCGCGCGGCGCGGTGCGAGCATGTCGATCGACGTCGACGCTTACGACATGATGTAGAGGAGTTTTCTATGGCTTCCTTCGAGGATATCGTCCTGACCGGCGACCCGCGCCTCACGCAGCGCTGCGCCGAGATCACGGAGATCACGCCCGAGATCCGCGACCTCGCCGAGCGCATGCTCGACGACATGTACCTCTCCAACGGCTGCGGTCTCGCCGCACCGCAGGTGGGCGAGCTCGTGCGCCTCGTGGTCATCGACTGCGACTACGCCGGCGGCCGTGACCGCAACCCGTATGTGCTCGTGAACCCGCGTATCATCGTCGCCGACGGCGAGGAGCGCCCGTTCGAGGAGGGCTGCCTGTCGTTCCCCGGCATTGCGGTCGAGGTGTCCCGCCCGTCGCACGTGATCGTGGAAGCGGAGGACCTCGATGGCGACACGCTGCGCTACGAGGCCGCCAACAACCTTATGGCCGTGTGCCTGCAGCACGAGATCGACCATCTCGACGGCAAGACGATGGTCGATTACCTGCGTCCCATGGAGCGCATGCGCGCGCTCGCCGAATGCCGCCGCGCCATCGAGAACGGTGCGCTTCCCGGCGATGTGGGAGAAGCCGAGTAGGAGGTCCGCCATGCGCGTCGTCTTCATGGGCACGCCCGATTTCGCCGTGCCCTCCCTCGAGGCCCTCGCGGCCCATCATGATGTCGTGCGCGTGCTCACGCGCCCCGATGCCGTGCGCTCGCGCGGCAAGGCCCTCGAGCCGTCCGCGGTCAAGGCGCGGGCCCTCGAGCTCGGGCTCGATGTCCATGAGTGCACGCGTATCACCGATGAGGAGATCTCGCTGCTCGAGGAGCTCCATCCCGATATAACCGTCGTCGCCGCGTTCGGCGCCATCGTGCCCGACGATGTGCTCGGGATCGCGCCGCTCGGCTGCATCAACGTGCATGCCTCGCTGCTGCCGCGCTGGCGCGGCGCTGCTCCTATCCAGCGTGCTATCCTCGCCGGAGATGCCGAGGTGGGCGTCTCCATCATGGAGGTCGTCCACGATCTCGATGCCGGCGCCTACTGCCTGCAGGCGTCGACGGCCATCGGCTCCAAGAACGCAGCCGAGCTCACCGACGAGCTCGCGCACCTCGGCGCCGATGCGCTCATCGAGGCGCTCGGGCAGATCGAGGCGGGCACGGCCGTCTGGTCCCGGCAGGACGAGGGTCTTGTCACCTATGCGCACAAGATCGACAAGGTCGAGATGCTCCTCGATCCCGATGCGACCGCGCTCTACAACTGCGCGCGCGTTCAGGCGTCGAGCGACGCCGCTCCCGCCCGCTGCATCGTCGAGAAGCGCGGTGTGCGAATCCTGCGCGCCAAGCACTCTGCCGAGTCCCTCGCTGCAGGCGAGGTTGCCGTGCACTCGGGACGCGTGTTCTTGGGCTGCGCCGTCGAATCCATCGAGGTTCTCGAGGTCAAGCCCGATGGCAAGCGCGCTATGGAGGCGTCCGCTTGGGCGGCCGGCCTGCGCGATGCCAAGTCGTGGTGCGCCATCTCATGACCAAGCTGGCCCCTGCCAGGCGTGCCGCCCTCGCCGCGCTCTCCGATGCGCGGCGCCGCGATGGCCGCATCCGCGATATCATCCGCACGCATAAGGCGTTCGCACAGCTGTCCGCTTCGGATACGGCTCTCGCCACACGGCTCGCTATCGGTGCGGTTGCCGCCCGTATCGTGCTCGACGAGATCATCGATGCGCAGGTGAGAAAACCTTCGGCGCTCGAACCCCGGGTGCGCGATGCGCTGCGCATCGCCGCCTTCGAGCTGCTCTATCTCGGAACGCCTGCCGAGGTTGCCGTGAGCCAGGGCGTCGAGCTTGTGCGCTCGGCATCGTCCCGCGCCGCTGGCCTTGCGAACGCGGTGCTGCGCAAGATCGCCGAGGTCAAGGTGGCCGATGACGACCTGCACATGCGCTCGGGGCTGCCTGCATGGCTGATCGAGCGCATCGCTGCAGATCATGGACGTGAGGCTGCCGAGGCGCTTGCATGCTGCAACCTCGAGCCTGCCCCGGTCTACGTGTTTGCCGATGACGCCGGCCCGCTTGCGCGGTTCTCGCCGCGCGCCACGGGCCTCGACCGCGTGTACGAGCTCCGCGAGCCTGCGGGGCTGTTCTCCTCCGGCCTCGTGCAATCCGGGGACGTCGTCGTGAGCGATCTCGCCGCGCAGCGCGTGTGCGCAACGGTTGCGGAGCTCGCGGGCGACGACCTGCTCGAGATTGGGCAGGGGAGCGGCACCAAGTCGCTCATCATCGCACGTCGCTGCTCTGCCAGCATCACGGCTGTCGATGTGCTCGAATCGAAGGTCTCCGCAGCTCAGGGGCGTATCCGCCGTGCCGGTCTCGGCAATCGCGTGCGCTCGTGTGCCTTTGACGGCACCCTGCTTGCCGGCTCCGACCTTCCCAAAGCGCTCAACCGAACCTTTGGCTGCGTGTTTCTCGATGCGCCGTGCTCGGGTACGGGGACCATGCGCCGCCACCCCGAGATCGCATCAACGCTCACGCCCGAGGGCGTTTCAGAGCAGGCAAGGCTCCAGGCCGCGCTGCTTACCGCTGCATCTGCGCGTGTGGCGCCCGGCGGGCATCTCGTCTATTCGACGTGCTCGGTGCTTGCCGAGGAGAACGGCTGCGTGGTGGATGCGTTTCTCGCAAGCGGTGCAGGCAAGGGGTTCTCGCGTGTTCGCGACGATATGCAGACCGTCACCGCATCAGGCTCCTGCGATGGCCACTTCTGCGCCGTCCTCAAGCGAAAATAACATACACTTTGCAGGTATTATTCGACCTCCATTTTTTTGAGACCAAATAACTTTGCCAAAGTGCTTGTTATTTTAGAGCTCTTTAACTGATATCATGCGGGTTTCCCCGTTGCTCAGCTCAAATTCAACCACGAATTCGCTCAGCTCCATCTGTTTCCAATATTCGAGTCGTTTACGCGCCTCGAGTGACTGTGGACCTGGCATAAGCGACCAGATGAAGTCCTGTCGCGCATCTGCAAGCAAACCGCTCTCGAGCGCACTTCGTTGCAGAGCGAGGTTTCGCTCCCCATTTCGGTCTATTGCTTCGATAACATGACCCATCGCGCGGTCGAACCCACCCCGTTCCTCTAAATCTTCTTTTGTAATAGAGAAAACGGTGAGACCGAGGGCCATGAGGTCGCGGTCGCGTCGCTTATCGGACACGATCCTTTCCCGTGCTTCGGAAAGCGCCGACTCGAGCTCTTGGGAGAGGGCCGCGTTTCCCGGTTCGCGGTCAGCCGCAACAGCTGCGCGAACAATCTCGGAGAGGCGGAAATGATCCTCGCCATCATAGTTAAGCCCAACACTGGTTCCCGAGAACATGATGTCTGGCACGCGCGAGTCGGCATCGCTATACTGTGCAAGCCTCTCATCTAACACCTTTCGCGGATTGAGCGTGATCGGCCACATGTCATAGCCCAGCTCGCTGCGGGGGAGCACGATAAGTGCAGCAGCGATTGCCTCCATGGGCGACCAGGCATTTTCGACGATACGGTTGATGGTCGAGAGGGCGCGCTCGGCGCCGCGGATCCAGTGCGCTTCCTCGGCGAACTTACGGAGCCGCTTGACCGTCGTGGCCGGAGGAATGTCGTATCGAACAGTGCCCGTGCGCGGATTCCCAGCATCGCGTGAGAAGCGGCCGCAGAGCTCCATGCCCAGTAACAGGTGCACGGCGGGGTCCATAACGTTTGCGAGCTCTACGAAGAGCAGTTCCGGTCCGCTCATGGCAATGCCGTTACCTAGGTAGACAAACGACCCGGAGGGATAGCTGCCGCAGCGGAACGTATTGTGCGCACACTTCAACTGCAGGCGCTGCGATCTTTCGGAAACCAAGACGTCGAGCTGCTTGCAATCTGAGATTCCGGACGTGCTTCCAAGAAAATCAAGGCCTGAAGCAAGGCTTTTTGCAGTCCAGCGGATTCTCGGTTGGGGGTCTGGTGCAATGAAACCGCAGCGGTGGGAAAGGTCGCATGGAATCATGCCAAGCCGGATTGCACGGGTGATTCGGAGCGCGGTGAGGGAATTGAGGGTCAGTCGCACGGTTTCTCCAAGAGCAGGGCCTTAAATAACAAGCACTTTATCAATACTATTCGGACTTCAAAAAGAGAAGCCCGAATAATCGCTGAGAAGTGCGTGTTATTGGAGGAAGGAGGGAATGCGCCTACTCGCCCTTATGCGGGCAGTTCTCGCAGGAATGCGGCTCCGGCATGCCGGCAGACGAGCTGGGCTTGTCGCGCT
>CAMNAH010000010.1 GCA_946530775.1 uncultured Coriobacteriales bacterium | reverse complement strand
AAAGCATGTGGTCGCCATGACGGGCGACGGCGTGAACGACGTGCTCGCGCTCAAGGAGGCCGACTGCTCCATCTCGGTCGCATCGGGCTCCGCGGCGGCGCGCAACATCTCCGAGCTCGTGCTCGCCGATGACGACTTCTCGCACATCCCCGATGTCGTGGCCGAGGGCCGTCGCTCCATCAACAACCTCCAGCGCTCGGCCTCGCTCTTCCTGGTCAAGACCGTCTATGCCATGCTCCTCGCCTTCATCTGCATCGTGATGCCGCCGTACCCCTTCATCCCCATCCAGATGTCGCTGCTCTCGACGGCAATCATCGGCATCCCGTCGTTCGTGCTCGCCCTCGAGCCCAACCACGACCGCGTGAAGGGCAGCTTCCTCGCGACCGTCGCCATGCGCTCGCTTCCCGCATCCATCGCCATCGATACAGGCCTTCTCGCCGCCATCCTTGCCGGGCGCTTCCTCAACTTGAGCTTCGACGAGATCTCCACGATCTGCATGCTCATCGTCGCGGCGGTGGGAATCGCGCTCATCGTGCTCATCTCGCACCCCCTCACCATCCTGCGCGGAGTCCTCATCGCCTTCGTGTGCGTGCTCATGGTGCTTGGCTGCTTCGTGTTCAGCGACTTCTTCCACACGGTGCTCGGCAGTGTTGCGGTTTGGGTTCTCGCCGCCATCTTGGGCATTGTTTCGGTCATACTGTTCCTATTCCTCTTCAGGCAGGCCGATCGCGACCTCGTCCGCGGAGGAAGCACGTCCAAGATGATTGCAAGGATTAAGGAACGCTATGCAACACGCAGAGAACGGCTTCTCAAACGCTATCAGGCTTTCTCGAGAAGGCGCGCAGCTAAGCGCCGGAAGCATTAACCGCACCTTCGTCGACATCTCGGCCATTCCCGGTTCCGAGAAGCTTCCCTTCGCCCTCTGCGTGCTGCTGGAGAACGTGGTGCGTTGCGCCGAGACGGACGAGCAGGCCGAGCGCCTTGCCCATGCCGTCATCGATGCGGGCCTCTCTGGCGAGTCGGGCGATGAGATCTCCTACATGCCGAGCCGCGTGCTCTTCCAGGACCTCACGGGCGTGCCCGTGTTCGTGGACTTCGCCGCCATGCGCGATGCCTGCGCGGCACGCGGAGCCGACCCCATGGTCGTGAACCCGCTCATTCCCGCAACGCTCATCATCGACCACTCCGTCATCGCCGACGAGGCTGGCACGCCCTGCGCGCAGAAGGCCAACGAGGACCTCGAGGCTTCGCGCAACCGCGAGCGCTTCGCCTTCCTCAAGTGGGCGGGCCGCTCTTTCGACAACGTTCAGATCGTCCCGCCCGGCGGCGGCATCTGCCACCAGCTCAACATGGAGCGCTTCTCCACGGTCGTGGGCGTCGATGCGCTCTATAAGGGAGAGGGCCAGCGTGCCTGCTACGACACGCTCGTGGGCACCGACTCCCATACCACCACGGTGAACGGCATCGGCGTGCTCTCCTGGGGCGTCGGCGGCATCGAGGCCGAGGCCGCTGCCCTGGGACAGCCCATCTCCATGCTCGTCCCGCCCGTCGTGGAGCTCAAGCTCACCGGCCGCCTCGGCCCGCTCGTCTCGGGCATGGACGCCGCGCTCACCGTGTGCGAGCTCCTGCGCCGCGAGGGCGTGGTGGGCATGCTCGTCGAGGCTACGGGCGAGGGAGCCGCCTCGCTCTCGGCCACGCAGCGCGCCTGCATCGCAAACATGACGCCCGAGTACGGCGCCACCACCACGCTGTTCCCTGTGGACGAGACAACCCTCGGCTACCTGCGCCTGACCGGCCGCGACGAGGACGAGGTGGCCTTCTGCGAGGCATACCACAAGGCCCAGGGCACCTTCGGCTCCCGCGCCGGCGCCGTCTACGCCAAGACCATCGAGCTCGACCTCTCGACGGTCGAGCCCTCCCTCGCCGGTCCCTCGCGCCCGCATAACCGCGTCGCCATCGGCGATCTGCGCGAGCGCTTCGAGAAGAACTGCTCGCACGAGCTCGATGGAGGCGCGTTCGAGGCTGCGTTCGGCGACGTCCGGGCTACGCTCTCGGATGGCGCCATCGCGCTTGCGGCCATCACGAGCTGCACAACGGCCACCGATGCCGCGATGATGGTTGCCGCCGGCCTTCTCGCCAAGAACGCGCGCGCTGCGGGCCTCTCGTCCGCTCCGTGGGTCAAGTGCGTGCTCGCTCCCGGCAGCCACGCCGCGTCCGATCTGCTCTCCCGCGCGGGCTTGCTCGAGCCCCTCCAGGAGCTCGGATTCTTCACCTGCGGCTATGGCTGCATGACCTGCATCGGCAATACCGGTGAGATCAAGGGCGAGCTCAAGGCCCATGCCGCGGAGGTCGATTACGCGAGCGTGCTGTCGGGCAACCGCAACTTCGACGGCCGCATCTCTCCCGATGTGGCGCAGAACTACCTTGCTCAGCCCGCGCTCGTGGTGGCGTATGCCATTGCGGGAAGCGTGCGCCGCGATCTTGCCTCCGAGCCGCTCGGATACGATGCATCCGGCAACGCCGTCATGCTCGCCGACATCATGCCCACGGCCGACCAGATCGACGCCGCGCTCGCCTCCGCGCTCGAGCGCTCGGTCTATGAGGAGAGCTCGGCTCACCTCATGGAGGGGTCTGCTGCCTGGCAGCAGATCGAGGTCGACAACACGCCTACCTTCGCCTGGGACCCGGACTCTACCTATGTGCGCAGGGCACCCTATTTCGAGATCGCCGAGAAGACCTCCTCGTTTGCGCTTGAAGACGCCCGCATGCTTTGCCTGCTCGGCGATTTCGTGACCACCGACCACATCTCGCCCGCCGGCACCATCGCGAAGGACTCCTGCGCCGCCGACTACCTGCGCGAGCGCGGTGTCGCCGAGGCGGACTTCAACACGTATGGCACGCGCCGCGGCAACCATGAGGTCATGGCGCGCGGCACCTTCGCGAACACCCGTCTCGTGAACGCCCTTGCCCAGGGCCGCACGGGCTCGTTCACCACCGAGGTCGATCGCGGCGAGCTCATGCGCATCTTCGACGCGTCCGAGGCCTACGCCGCGGATGGACGCTCGCTCGTCATCGTGGCCGGCGCCATGTACGGCACGGGCTCGAGCCGCGACTGGGCCGCGAAGGGACCGCTGCTCCAGGGCGTGCGCGCGGTCATCGCCGAGAGCTTCGAGCGCATCCACCGCTCTAACCTCGTGCAGATGGGCATCATCCCGCTGCAGTTCGCAGAGGGGGAGGGCGCCCGCACCCTGGGCCTCGACGGCACCGAGCTCGTGAGCATCCCTGAATTCTCGACCGATGCGGACTCCGCTCTGCACGAGACCGAGGTCACGTTCACGGCTGCCGACGGTACCGTCAAGCATGCGACCGTCACGATCCGCGTCGACACCCCGCAGGAGTGGCGCTATATCGCATCGGGTGGAATCCTTCCGTTTGTGCTGGATATGCTCGTTGGATAAGCCAAAGGTGCGCTATCATACGCTCTGAACGAAGCTGAAACGAAGACGGCAGGAGTCAGACGTATGATTTGCCCCCATTGCGGCGCGCGGCTCGAAGACGGCACCCCCATCTGCCCGGCCTGCGGCACCGATCTCGGCGTCACCAACAAGATCGCTCGCGTCACGGGCACATGGTGCCCCTCGTGCGGCGCGCTCATCCCCGATGGCGCGGATGCGTGCCCCAAGTGCGGCATGCCGTCTCCTAACGCGAAGGCGGCGCGTCCCGTGCGCGATATCAAGCTCCCCAAGGTCTCGGATGCCGATAAGACCTCGGAGTTCAGCGCCATCCAGCCCACGCCTCCCGACGAGCAGCCCGTGGTCGACGCCAAGAGCGCGCTTCCTCCCGTGAGAAAGATGAACGAGGACGTCACGCTCGGCTACGACCGCATGGCGCGCGTGCGCGTCATGGCCATCGCCGCCGTAGCGGCGCTCCTGGTAATCGGGGGTATCACCGCCTTCATCTTCCATCCCTTCGGCACGGGCGACGATACGCCCGTCTCGGACGGCTCCGATATCGCGACCGCCGGCTCGCCCGGGCAGATCGAGGCGCTCTCGGGGCAGGACGTGCGCAGCACGACGCCCTCGACGCCCGTAGACGAGGCCTCGTCCGCATCGTTCGATGTGATCTACGATGCCTATGTTGAGCTCGGCGAGCTCGCCGTGCGCGTTGACGAGCAGGAGGCCTATTTCCTCGAGAACTACCTGCTCGAGGACTGGGATGTGCGCGAACAGGGCAGGGATGCCGTCGCGGCGCTCGATGCCGAGATTGCAGCCCTTATCGACAGCGTCGAGCAGATCGGCGCTTCCTCCGATTACTACGAGGAGAGCGTCAACGTGGCCCAGCTTGGCAGGTGGCTCCGCTATAGGTGCGAGGCCCTCTCGAACGCCTGGTACATCGATCTGGGCTATCTGGCTCCCGCGCAGGTCCAGTATTCGATCGACGAGGCATATTACGCCGATAAGGACGAGGACGGCGTGAGCATCAACAAGAAGTACTTCGATGTGTGCTATGAGGATTGGGAGCCCAAGGAGCACTGACGTCGCATCTGCCACACTTTGCCGAATATGTGTGCATGGCAAAGTGCTGCTAGAATATTTTGATGCTGCACTTTTCTTTTGGCATGAAGGGATATGAGACATGGGTTTCATCATCGATCCGCTGTACACGCCTGGCTATGCCGTTGCGGGCGACGAGGTTGCGCGCGTCAAGACGTCCAAGGGCGAGATCGTCGTCAAGCTCGACGGTGCCGGTGCACCCATCCATGTCGCCAATTTCTGCGAGCTTGCCGAATCCGGGTTCTACGATGACCTCAAGTTCCATCGCTATGTTCCGGGATTCGTCATCCAGGGCGGCTGCCCCAATACGCGCGATATGACGCCTGAGGATGTCGCCGCAGGCAGGAGCGGCCGCGACGGCCGTCCCGGCACCGGCGGCCCCGGATACCGCATCCGCGAGGAGTTCTCCTCCAATCCGCGTAACTCCCATGAGGACGGCGCCCTTGCGATGGCCCGCAGCCAGGACCCCAACTCCGCCGGCTCTCAGTTCTATTTCTGCCTCGGCCCCCAGCATATGCTCGACTCGGGCTACACCGTTTTCGGGCAGACCGTCGAGGGCTTCGACGTCATCTCGTCGCTGCGTGCAGGCGACGTCATTGAATCCATACGCATCGAGCACCAGTCTCTGGTTTAAGCGTTCGGGAGGGATCTTCTGTGAACACTCAAGCTTTTGAAGCAGGCAAGAAGGCGTACCAGGCAGGGGATTGGCTCACCGCCGCGACCTACCTCTCCGATGCCAAGGATCTCGGCGAGGTGTCCGGCGCCATCGACCACATGATCGGCAATGCCTACATGAAGCTCGGTCAGTACGAGTCCGCCGCTGCAGCCTATTCGAACGCGCTGCAGGATGCTGCTTACGGAAAGTCCGGCGCCCTCTCCTGCAACATGGGCCGCGCCCTGCTCGCAGCAGGCCGTCCCCGCGACGCCATCTCCGCGCTCATGCGCTCTGCCCAGGACGCCGAGTATGCCACGCCTTACAAGGCCTATCTTGCCCTCGGCAGCGCTTATGAGAGCATCGATGATATCCGCAATGCCGGCATCGCCTATCGCAACGCCGCCATCGACGAGACCAACCCCAATCCCTCGGGTGCCCTGAGCTCTCTCGGTTCGTGCTTCATGAGGCTCAGCCGTCCCATCGACGCCGTCGAGGCCCTGCGCACCGCGCTCGACTTCTCCACGTCGGCCGCCGAGCAGAATGCCATCTACCGCGATCTGGGACTCGCCTATGTGGCTGCCAACCGCATGCCCGAGGCCGTCGACGCGTTCGAGAAGGCAACCTCGGATGGCTCGCTTGCGCTCTCTCCCGAGGCGCAGGCTGCGTTCGATGCAGCTCGCAAGGCAGTGAACGCCCAGCTCAACAAGCGTCCCATGTCCGATACCGACGCCTTCCTCGCCTCTGCCGGCTACGGTAACGCGGGTATCGACCCGCTCGATCCCATGGGGCAGTCCGGCGAGCTCATGCCTTCCCCGGAGGACACGGGCTTCTTCTCGGTCACCGAGGCGGACCTCGTGGCCATCGATCGCGAGAACCGCAAGATGCGCCGCAAGCACCGTCACACCGGCCTCAAGGTATTCCTGACCATCCTCATCCTGCTGCTCCTCATCGCGGGCGCAGCCGGATACGCCTATTACCGCGGCTTCGGCTGGCCCACCCAGGCAGCCGTCGTCGAGAACCTCTTCGCCGCCAAGACCGACGGTACCGATGCCGCCGATGTCTTCGCCGAGGGCGTCAGCGCCGAGGCGCGCGATGAGTTTCTCGTCCTGCTTCCCTCCGGCGCCACCGTCACCGTGACCGGCACCGATCAGTCGATGACCGAGTCCACCGTCTTCGCCACCGCGCAGCTTCGCGAGGGCGGCGAGCAGAACTACACCATCTCGCTCGTTCGCGATGGCCTCGGCTGGAAGGTGACCGACGTCTCGACGACCTACCTCTCCCAGGATGGGCAGACCCCCATGGTGACCACCACGGGTTTCGTTCCCACCGAGGTCGAGACCGAGGCCGAGGGCGAAGGTGCCGAGGGTGAGGCCGTCGAGGGCGAGGCTGTCGAGGCCACGTCCGAGGAGACCGGCGAGACGACTGAAGGCTAACCCGTTCTGTCGTATAGTGATAGACCATATGTGATTGTTCACGGGAAAGGATACGATGTCATTTCTCGATACTCTATTCGGTGAGTCCGGCGGCGACCTCGCCATCGATCTGGGCACGGCCAACACGCTGGTTGCCGTGCGCGGCCAGGGCATCGTGCTCAACGAGCCCTCAGTCGTCGCCATCGACCGCAACGAGAACCGCGTTCTTGCGGTAGGCGCCGACGCCAAGCGCATGATCGGCCGCACGCCCGGCTCCATCATTGCCGAGCGCCCTCTGAAGGACGGCGTCATCGCCGACTTCGACGTGACCGAGGTCATGCTCCACTACTTCATCGAGAAGGCACGCGAGCGCCGGTATCCCTGGTCGCCCCGTCCCCGCGTCGTGGTGTGTGTTCCCTCGGGCGTTACCTCAGTCGAGAAGCGCGCCGTCTTCGAGGCCACCATCCAGGCCGGCGCACGCCAGGCGTACCTCATCGAGGAGCCCATGGCCGCAGCCATCGGAGCCGATCTTCCCATCGAGGATCCCACGGGCTCCATGGTGGTCGATATCGGCGGAGGCACCACCGAGGTCGCCGTCATCGCCATGGGCGGCATTGTGGTCTCCCAGTCCATCCGCACCGCGGGCGACGAGTTCGATCAGACCATCCTTCAGCACGTGCGCGATGCCTATAACCTCTCCATCGGCGAGCGTACGGCCGAGGACATCAAGATCAAGGTGGGCTCTGCAGCCCCGCTTGCCGAGGAGCTCGACGTCGAGGTGAACGGCCGCGACGTCATGAGCGGTCTTCCTAAGACCGTGCGCATCGAGTCCGAGGAGATTCGCCGCGCGCTCAACAGGCCCCTCGACGAGGTCACCAAGGCCGTGAAGGACGCGCTCGACGCGACGCCGCCCGACCTTGCGAGCGACCTCATGTATTACGGAATCCTGCTCACGGGCGGCGGCGGTCTGCTCCGCGGTCTCGATCAGAGGCTGCGCGAGGAGACGGGCGTGCCCGTCAATGTCAGCCCGACGGCACTCGAGAACGTCGTCGTGGGCTGCGCAAAGGTTTTGGAAGCAAACGCGCTTTCCGGAGGCTTTGTACAGAGCACCGGACAGTAACCAGGTGACGCTATGGCAGCCGGCCGAGATTTTGGCTCAGGTCTCTCAGGCACGGCCCCCAAGACGGGTGGCCGTGCTCTGATTATTCTTACCGTGCTTTCGCTCGTGCTCTTCACGGCGAGCGTGCGTACGGGCGATAGCGGCGTGCTCGGATTGGCACGCGGCGGATTCACCGCTGTCGCGACGCCGTTCAGGGTCGTGGGTTCTGCCATTACCTCACCCATATACGGACTCGGCAACATCTTCTCCAACCTCACGGCAAGTCAGGAGACGCTCTCCGAGCTGAGGGCCGAGAACGAGGCGCTCAGGCAGCGCAACGTCGAGCTCGAGGAGAAGGCCCTCATGGCCGACCGCCTCGCATCGCTCATGGGCATCCAGTCCACCTACAACCTGCAATCGATTTCCGCCAAGGTCATCTCCGGCTCCACCGATACCTGGACTTCCACGGTCACGATCGACAAGGGCTCGTCCTCCGGCCTCACGGTGGGCATGCCCGTCATGGACGGCTCGGGCGTCATAGGCCAGATCATCTCCACGGCCCCCAACAGCTCCGTGGTGCGCCTCATCTTCGACGAGGGCTCCTCGGTGCCGGCCATGATCCAGTCGAACCGCGCCCAGGGCATCCTCGACGGATCGGCAAGCGGCGGGCTCTCGCTCAACCTTGTCCGATCCGACCTCACCGCCGAACCCGACGACATCGTGGTTACGAGCGGTCTCGGCGGCGTCTATCCCAAGGGCTTGCCCCTCGGACGCATCACGGTCGTCGAGCGCAACCCCGGCGCGCTCTACCTAGAGATCTCCGTCGAGGCCTTCGCGCGTGTCCAGTCGCTCGAGGAGGTCCTCGTCATCACCTCGCTCACCGATGAGCAGCGTGCGAGCGCAGAGGACATCGCCGAGGCCGATGCCCAGGAGATGAGCGCCGTGAGCAACGTGCCCGAGGTGCAGACGCTTGCAGAGAACCCCGACGACGAGGACGGGGAGTGGTAGCGCATGCAGGCGATCGATAAGAACACCAAGAAGCGGCTCACGATCATCCTCTCCGTCATCTGCGCGCTGCTCCAGCTCGTGATCGCGCCGAATCTGTCCTTCTTCGGGGGTAGGGCCAACTTCATGCTCATCCTGGCGGCGCTTCTCGCGCAGCTCGTGGGCGGTTCATATGGAACCATCGCAGGTTTTCTCTGCGGCCTCTTCTTCGATTTCTGCTCCACGAGCCCGCTCGGGCTCATGGCGCTTCTGCTCACGATCTCGTCCTTCGTGCTCGGCATGGAGGTGCGCAACAAGCTCAACGATGACACCAGCGTCTCCGTGACGCAGTTCGCCGTCTGTGCGCTCGCCGTATCGGGTGCCTACGCGCTCGCCCTCGTCATGGTCGAGGGGGCGGGCTTCATCGAGGCGCTCTTCATGCGCGCCCTTCCCACAACCATCATCACCGTGATCTGCTATCTGCCCTTCGTGAGCATCCTCTCGCGGAACCGCGGCGGATTCACGCTCTCCTCGAACCGTCCTGCCGGCCGCTCGACCAAGCTGCATTAGGCGGTGTGACGGTTGGACTCCATGCTTGTCATCGTCATAGGCGCCCTTGCCCTGGCCGCCGCGCTCATCGGCATCTACTTCTATTTCGGTAGGTCCGAATCGAGCTTCTCGCTCGACATCGGCGGCGGAGCGCCCACCGCGTCGGGCGGTTCGGACACCTCGGCCGAAAAGACTTTCTCGGGACGTCTCAAGGGCCTGTTCGTCTATGTCTGCGCGATCTTCGCGGCGCTGTTCGCACGCCTGTGGTCGATGCAGCTCGTGTCGAGCGAAGAGTATTCGCATCTCGCCGAGATGAACCGCACCCGCACCATACGCACGGCTGCGCCGCGCGGGCGCATCCTCGACTGCAACGGCATCGAGATCGTGACCAACCGTCCGAGCCTCACCGTGGTTGCTGGAGCCGATGTCGTTTCGGATGTCGTGGAGGTGCAGCTCCTCTCGAACCTCTGCGGCATGCCCTACATGGCCACCAGGCGCAAGATCCGCGACGAGTCGGCGGGTGCCCAGAGCAAACGCACGGTATCGGTCGACGTGTCGCGACGCGTGGTCGCCTTCATCGCAGCACACCCCGAGGTGTTTCCCGAGGTCGACGTGGAGCAGCGCTCCGAGCGTTTTTATCCGCACGGCTCCCTGGCGGCGCATATCGTGGGCTATACGGGCACCGTGACGGCCGAGCAGCTCGAGAGCAACTCTGACGATGAGGGCTCGATCGTCTACCATTCCGGCGATATCGTCGGCCAGGCGGGCGTCGAGTACCAGTATGAATCGGTGCTCCAGGGCATCAGCGGCGAGCAGACTGTCTATGTGGATTCCGGCGGCAACGTGCTCGACTACGTTGCGAACATCGATGCGCAGTCCGGCTCCGACCTCATGCTCACGATCGATGCCAAGATCCAGGAGGCAGCCGAGCGCTCCCTTGTCAACGTGAGCAACTACATCAGGCAACAGGGCTATCCCGCGAGCTCGGGATGCGCCGTCGCCATCGAGTGCGCGACGGGTGCCGTTGTTGCCATGGCGAGCTTTCCCACGTATTCGCCGAGCGTCTTCGTGGGCGGCATCTCCAACTCGGACTGGGAGACGCTCTCCGACGAGAAGAACAACTACCCGCTCTTCAACCGTGCGATCTCGGGACAATACCCCGCCGCCTCGACGATCAAGGCGCTCTCATCGCTCGCTGCCCTCGAATACGGCATCGCCAACGACAAGTCCTCGTGGAACTGCACCGGCTGGTGGACGGGCTTCGGCGAGGATTACGGCATGGCCTGCTGGGTTAAGACCGGCCATGGCTACATGGATATCCAGCACGGCATCACCTATTCCTGCGACGTCGTCTACTACGAAATCGGCAAGGGTTTCTACTATTCCGACGAGCCCGAGGGGCTTCAGAAGACCTACCGCAAGTTCGGACTTGGACAGAAGTCGGGAATCGACCTTCCAAGCGAGGAATCCGGCCGCGTCCCCGATGCCGAGTGGAAGTGGAACTATTTCTCCGACGCTACCGACGAGCAGCGACGCTGGCAGGGCGGCGATAACTGCAACATCGCCATCGGTCAGGGCGACATGCTCGTGACCTGCCTCCAGATGGTCGACGCGTACTGCGGCATCGCCAACGACGGCTTCATCATGAGGCCCCATGTCCTCAAGAGCGTCATGTCGGCGACGGGGGAGGGCAGCGTTATCGACTACAAGCCTGAGGTGCTCTACGAGTGCCCCGAGCCCAAGAAGAGCCTCGATGTCGTCAAGGCCGGCCTCACGGGCATGGTCTACGAGGAGTCGTGGGACTACGCCCAGCACTGGACCAACATGTCCGTCAAGGTCATGGGAAAGACCGGCTCGGGCGAGACCATCAACGACAATCCCATCGGCTGGTTTATCGGGATCGTCCCCGCCGACAATCCCAAGTACGTTGTGGGCGCGAACATCGATGAGGTCCTCGAGGGCGCCCAGTCGGGCATGTACGTCGTGCGCGATATCATGGGAGCGATCTACGATCAGCCCGATACCCTGTTCTCATATAACGTCGAGGGCGCCGAGCAGGGCGACTCCTCGTATCTTTGGTAGGAAGCGATTATGGCAGGTGCACCGCAGCATATGACGCGCAACCCCGATGTGGGCGATCGTCTCAACAGGGAGAAGGGCTTCTTCTCGAGCCTCTATCTTCCGCAGCTCGTGCCCGCACTGCTGCTCATCGCCTATGGCGCGCTCATCATCTGGTCGGCGTCGCTCACCAACCCCAACGCCGTGTTCTCGCGCCATATCCTGGGCATCGTGCTCGGCCTCATCGCCGCCGCCTTCATCTGGCGCTTCGACTGCAGGTCGCTGCAGAATATGTCGACGGCGCTGCTCATCTTCGATGCCTTGCTGCTCATATCGCCGCGCATCCCGGGCCTCTCATGGAGCGCCATGGGCATGACGGGCTGGGTCAAGGTCCCCATCATCAACATGACCATGCAGCCCTCCGAGCTCGCCAAGCTCGTGACCATCTTCTTCGTGGCATCACTGTGCGCCCAGTACAACGGCAAGGTCGAGAACCTGCGCGATTACGTGCGCCTCTGCGCCATGCTCTTCATCCCGTTCGCGCTCATCATGGTGCAGCCCGACCTGGGCACGGGCCTCATCATCCTCGTCACGGGGGCCATCATCATTATCTGCTCGGGTCCCAAACCCACATGGGTTCTCTTCACCATTGCGCTCATCGTGGTGGGATCTGCCGCCATCATCATCGAGTCTCAGATCGAAGGCATCCCCCACATCCTGAAGGAATACCAGCTCAACCGCCTCATCGTGTTCGTCGACCCCTCGGTCGACCCCTCCGGCAACGGCTACAACCTCCAGCAGGCCAAGATCGCGGTGGGTTCGGGAGGGCTTTTCGGCAAGGGCCTTGGCAATGCCACGCAGGCAGCGAGCGGATTCTTGCCCGAGTCGCATACCGACTTCGTCTTCGCCCTGATGGCCGAGGAGTTCGGCTTCGTGGGGTCGCTCCTTCTGCTCGGGCTCTTCGCATGGATGATCATCTCGACCGTACTGCTCGCCATGCGCATCGATGCGCCCTTCTCGAAGCTCGTGCTCGTGGGGTGCGTGGGCATGTGGTCGTTCCAGGTGCTCGAGAACGTGGGCATGTGCATCGGCATCATGCCCATCACGGGCATCCCGCTTCCGTTCATCAGCTTCGGCTCATCGTCGATGATTTCGCAGATCATGGCGGTGGGTATGGTTCAATCGATATGGTTCCACCGGCAGAAGTCCGGCTAGCGCGCATCGGGAGGACAGGACATGGCATCCAAAATTCCCTATAACAAGGTGTTCGACGTGTTCAAGGCCGGTCGCGATGCCGATAGGAGCGCAACCGAGACGGTATCGGTCCTCATCCTGCTCGGAGAGGGCGCCGATCCCGACCAGATCTCCGCGCTGCGCGATGCATTTCTCGCCGAGAGGGCCGGCGGGCTTGTGAGCGTGCGCCCGCTTTCCGATCCCACGGCACCCGATGCCCCCTTCGATATCGCCGTTATCGTCGCAGGCACCGACGAGGAGGACCTCAAGCGTGCCGTCTCGCAGCTCGCGAGCCATGCCACCCCCTGCGCCATCATCGTGCACTCGGCGGTTGAGACCTTCGATTTCTCCTACCTGGGCTACCAGGACTACGAGCCCGCCATCATCGCTGCGGGCGACAGCCCCTCGCTGCTCGAGAAGCTCGCCTCGTGGATCATCGGGGCAACCGATAAGGACCGCACCTTTGCGGCCAACTTCTCGTTCATTCGCCCGGTCGAGGTGCGCCACCTCATAACGTCGTGTGCCATTCAAAACGCCACCGTGGGTGCCATCAACCTCATTCCCGGCTCCGATCTTCCCATCATGACGACCAACCAGGCTAAGCTCGCCCTCGATATCGCCGCCGCCTATGGCAAGGGCCTCACGCTCTCGCGCATCCCCGAGATGGCGGGCGTCGTGGGTGCAGGCTTCGCCTATCGACAGCTCGCACGCACCGTGTTGGGACTTATCCCGGGCGTGGGCTGGGTGCTGCGCGCGGGACTCGGCTACGGCGGCACGCTCGCCACGGGCAACGCCATCAAGGCCCGCTTCGAGGCCGAGCTCAACCCCAAGGCATCCGGCGAGACGGCGCTTGCCCGCCGCGATGCATCGATCGAAAAGCTCTAGGGGAGTCCATGCGCGTAGAGAGAACCGACTGCTTCCACCTCATCGAGCCGCTGCTTCCGCTTGTTGAGAAGCCGGCCCGCTATCTCGACCACGAATGGGGCGCCTGCGAGGACCAGGACGGGCCCTTCCACGTGTGCATGGTCTATGCCGACGTGTACGAGATAGGCCAGCCCAACTTGGGCATCGCCATTCTCTACAACGAGCTCAACAGCTGCGAGGGCATCTCGTGCGAGCGCGCGTACCTGCCGTGGACCGACATGATCGCGCTCATGCGCGAGCGGTCGATCCCGCTGCTCTCGCTCGAATCAGCCTCTCCGCTTGCATCCTTCGACGTCATCGGCTTCACGCTCGCCCACGAGCTCATCATGACCAACGTCCTCGAGGTTCTCGACCTTGCCGGCATCGCCAAGCGCTCCTGCGAGCGCGATGAGGACGATCCCATCATCATCGCGGGCGGGCCGTCCTCCTATAACGCGGAGCCCATGGCCGCCGTGTTCGATGCGGTTCTGCTCGGCGATGGCGAGGAGAGCATCAAGGATGTGGCGCGCTGCATCCGCGACCAGCGGGCCCTCGGCGCGAGCCGCCTTCAGATCCTGCGCGAGCTTGCCAAGATCCAGTGCGTCTACGTTCCCGCCCTCTACGAGAAGGTCGTCGACGATACGTCCACGCGGTGGGGCTATGCGGTTCCCCGTGCGGGCGAGGATGTGCCCGACATCGTCTACAAGCGCTGCGAGCCCGACTTCGCGGCAACCGAGCCCATCGCCCAGAGGATCGTTCCCTATCTTGAGACCGTGCAGGACCGCCTCTCCATCGAGGTGCTGCGCGGATGCGCACGCGGGTGCCGCTTCTGCCAAGCTGGCATGACGTACCGCCCCGTGCGCGAACGGCCGCTCGAGCAGATTGTGGAGGCAACCTCCCAGGCGCTTGCGACCTGCGGATATGACGAGGTCTCGCTCTCGTCGCTCTCGACGACGGACCACTCGCAATGCAAGGAGATGCTCGATGCGCTCGGCCGCGTGGTCGACGATAAGGGCATCCGGGTCTCGCTGCCCTCGCAGCGCCTCGACTCGTTCGGCGTCGACATGGCCGCAGCCGTAGCGGGCGGCCGCAAGAGCTCGCTCACCTTCGCGCCCGAGGCGGGAAGCC